>NZ_JBEYER010000228.1:0-1011 GCF_040634005.1 Micromonospora sp. NPDC007271 | reverse complement strand
CCGGTTCCAGGTGCGGGCACTGCCGAACCACTCGACCTGAACCGGAAGCCCGTTAACGGCGTCGGCGCACATCCGGTCGATACGCCGGTCCGAAGTGGGGTCAGCGGACCGGTCCCGGTGCGGGAACGTTGGCGGCGTCCCAGCTGTAGAAGCAGCTGGCGACGGCGTCCCGCGGGGAGTGCCAGGTCGGCAGGTACGCCGACGTGTGCGCCGACAGCCGCTCGTTGACCCGCCGGAAGAGCGGGTGGTCGCGTAGGCCGGCCGCCGCGTCCGGGTCGACGTGGGCGGTCTCCATCAGGTGGACGCACAGGTCGTGCAGGCAGTACAGCGACCGGTGCCGGATGCCGGTCAGGCTGGGCAGTTCGGTTGCGTCGGACTCGGCGAAGATCTGCGCCACGCGCCCCTGCACGCCCGGCACGATCCGGCTGACGACCAACAGTCGACCCATCGGGACCCCTCTCGCCGGCTATGCCTCCGCCCCTCGCGGCCCGGGGCCTTGGGGGCCGTGTGCGTTCACCCTGCCTGGGCGACTGTCACCTGCCCGTCACAACAGCCGCTTGGTCGGTGATGACCGTGACGGGCCGCGCCGGCGACTGGTGACCCGAGTTTTCCGGACGCTCACCAAGAGGTGGCCGGGCGCGGCGGACGCAGCCGGCCAGCACGCCGGCGCCGCGAAGCTGCGGGGCGCTGACCTGCAGTGCAGCAGTCCACGCGCGTCGCTGGTCGTAGCGACGCTTGCCCTGGCTGGCCGCCCCCTCACAACGGACGCCGTTAGCCGCCGCTGATGCAGGCCGTAACCCCGTGGAGACGCCAGCCGATGAACGGGTGAGGGGTGCGCGTTGCCGGAGTCAGGGGTGGTCGCCGGGACGCGAGGAGTGCCGGTACCCAGGGGGTGCCGGCATCTTCTATCGCGGACAGGCTTCCGGATGGCTCCGATGCATCCCGGCAAGGACACCACTAGATGATTGAGTCCGAAGTTCGGACTGCTCAGTGGTCGTATGCGATGAGCGA
>NZ_JBEYER010000227.1:0-1013 GCF_040634005.1 Micromonospora sp. NPDC007271 | reverse complement strand
ACTAGATGATTGAGTCCGAAGTTCGGACTGCTCAGTGGTCGTATGCGATGAGCGATCGCTTTCTGGGCGCTCCGATCTTGGTGTTGTGCCAGATGCAGGTCGCCATCGCGAGGAGGCGCTGGCCGACCCGGGCGTAGATGCCGCCGCGGGTACGCGAGCCGTGTTGTTCGAGGCTGAGTTGGCCCTTGAGCGTGTCGAAGATCGCCTCGATCCACTGACGCATGTGCAGCAGGGCCCGTTCGGCGGGGCTGGGGGCAGGGTCGGAGGTGTTCTTCCTGGCTGGGCGGACCAGGTGGGCGCCCAGGTCGTCGCGGAGGAACTTCTCGAAGTCTGCTCCGGCGAAGCCCTTGTCGGCGAGGATCACCTGCCCGGACTGCACGAGGTGGTGGTCGACTTCCAGCAGGGCGGCGATCACGTCGCGTTCGTCGAGTTTCGGGTTTGCCAGGCACCAGGTGACCGGCATGCCCTCAACGGTGGTGACCAGGTACAGGCGCATGCCCCAGAAGTAGCGGGAGTGGGAGGCGCAGTAGCCGTAGCCGGCGTCGCCTGCCAGGTCCGAGCGTTTCGCGGTCTCACGGGAGGCTCCGCAGGGCACCGGGGTGGAGTCGATCAGCCGCAGGATCGGCGCGCCGGTGGGGGTGTTGGCGGCCAGGTGCCGGATCACCGTGGCGATCAGTGGGCCGGCCGCGCGTAGCCGCTTGCCGTATCCGGACTGGTCAGGGATGTAGGGGAACAGGTGGCGTAGATGCTTGCGGGCGTAGCGGATCCAGTGCCGTTCCCGGGGGAAGTCCAGCAGGACCTGCGCGATGGCCAGGCACAGCAACTCGGCGTCGGACAGCAGCGGCGGACGACCGATCCGGCGACGCCCGATGACGTGATCATCGAGGAACACGTAGAGTGCGGTCAGAAGGGTATCGAGGTCTGTCTTCACAAACTGACATCGATACCCTTCGCCATGCTCCAGTCAAGCCCGCGCTGCCGTACAGCCCAGACTTCGGACTCAATCATCTAGG
>NZ_JBEYER010000226.1:0-1038 GCF_040634005.1 Micromonospora sp. NPDC007271 | reverse complement strand
CGGGCACCCCGAGGTCTACATCATCGCGCTGCCGTTCTTCGGCATCATCTCCGAGCCACCCTTCCCGGACGGCTTGCCCGCCCCGGACGCCCTACCCCTGGCCGGCTCGTCGCCGCGCGCCGACGCGCCGCCAGGAGATCGCCAGGGCCAGCACGACGACGGCGCCGAGGCCGGCCGGCAGCGAGTACCGGGACCACTGCGTGGCCCCACCCGGGCGATCGCCGCGCGCGTCGGCGACGTGCTCGTCCTTCTTCTCCTCCGGGGTGACGAGACGGCCGACGGACGCGTCGGGCGCGAGGCCGAAGCCCCAGTTGAGCAGGGCTGCCGCCTCACCGAGACTGCCCAACGGCGCGGTCTCCGCGCCGAGCAGGGCCACGGCGAGCCGCCGCCCGTCGCGTTCCGCCACACCGACGTACGTCTGCCGGGCCAGGTCGGTGAAGCCGGTCTTGCCGCCGACCGTCCCCGGGTAGGCGTCCAGCAGCGTGACATCGTGGTTGAGCACGAGCGACGGCGTGCCCGAATCTCCCGCTATCTGCGCCACCCTGGTGCCGATGTACCGCTGGAAGTCCGCCCGGGCGAACGCCGCCCGCGCGATCAGCGCGAGGTCGTACGCGCTGGTGTACTGACCGGGGCCGTCCAGGCCGGACGGCGTCGCGGCATGGGTCTGGTTCGCGCCCAGCCGGTGCGCCTCGTCGTTCATCGCCTGCACGCCGCCCTGCCGGCCGGCGCTGCCGCCGCCGACCCGGGCCAGCACGTTGGCCGCGTCGTTGCCCGATTTCAGCAGCAACCCCAGCCACAGGCTCTCGATCGAGTACCGACCACCCGCGACCACTCCCATCAGCGAACTGGTCGGGTCGAGATCGCTCAGGTCCTCCCGCCGCACCTCGACGACCCGGGCCGGGTCGAGGCGCGGCATCAGGGTCGCCGCCAGCAGCAGCTTCTGCACGCTGGCGGGCGCCCGGTGCTCGTGGGGGCCGCACCCGCGGCGGCGACCTCCCACAGCCGCTGGGCGGTCGCGTCGTGCTCGACGCCGAGCCG
>NZ_JBEYER010000225.1:0-1056 GCF_040634005.1 Micromonospora sp. NPDC007271 | reverse complement strand
CTAGGCCGTGTTTCAAAAGCTGGGTGGGTTTGATCGAAGTCACGGCGTGGCGGTGATCGATAACTGAAGAGGTCTCCGGTAGATGGTTCAGCGACCAAGCTAGAACTTCATACCGGAGACCTCGTGGCCACCATAGCGGTGACGGGGCGGCACGACCTCACCGACGCGCAATGGCAGCGGCTCGCGGAGTTGCTTCCTGCCTCGTCGGGCAACGGCCGTCCGCCCAAGTGGGAGAAACGGCAGCTCATCAACGGGATCCGGTGGCGGATCCGGGTCGGGTCCCCATGGCGCGATGTCCCTGCCGAGTACGGGCCCTGGCAGACGGTCTACGGCCTGTTCCGCCGCTGGCAGCGCGACGGGACCTGGGACAAGATCTTGGCCGCGTCGCAGGCCGCCGGTGACGCGGACGGCCGGATCGCCTGGACGGTGAGCGTGGACTCGATGACCAGCCGCGCTCACCAGCACGCCGCTGGCGCCCGTAAGGACGGCCATCTGCAGAAGGAGCCACCGGGCGGTGTGCACGAGGAGCCCGCCGATCATGCGCTGGGCCGTTCCCGTGGTGGGCTGACCACGAAAACCCATCTGGCCTGCGAGCAGGGCCAGAAGGTCCTGTCCCTGGTCGTGACGGCCGGACACCGTGGTGACAGCCCGCAGTTCATCCCGGTCCTACGCCGGATCCGCGTGTCTCGTCTGGGGGTGGGCCGGCCCCGGACGTGTCCCGATCTGGTGCTGGCCGACAAGGCCTACACCAGCCGCGGCAACCGTGGCTACCTGCGCAAGCGTGGGATCAAGGCGTGCATCCCAAGCAAGAAGGACCAGGACGCCCACCGCAAGGCCAAAGGCTCCCGCGGCGGCCGGCCACCCGCGTTTGACAAGGAGCTTTACCGGCTGCGTCACGCTGTCGAGAACGGCATCGCACGCCTCAAACGCCACCGCGGCGTCGCGACCCGCTACGACAAGCTGGCCGTCCGCTACCAGGCTGTCCTGACCATCGTCATCATCTGCGAGTGGCTCTGACCGGCTTATGAAACACGCCTTAGCTTGATCTTTAACCTG
>NZ_JBEYER010000224.1:0-1197 GCF_040634005.1 Micromonospora sp. NPDC007271 | reverse complement strand
ACTTCCGGCCCGAGTTCCTGAACCGGATCGACGACACCATCGTCTTCCACCAGCTCAACGAGGCCGAGACGCTGCAGATCGTGGACCTGATGGTGGACCGGGTCCGCCGGCAGATGCGCGAGCAGGGGATGTCGCTGCGGCTCACCGGCCGAGCCCGGCGGCTGCTGGCGGCCCGTGGCTTCGACCCCCAGCTCGGCGCCCGCCCGCTGCGCCGCACCATCCAGCGTGAGATCGAGGACGCGTTGTCCGAGCAGATCCTCTTCGGCGCGGTGAGCCCGGGTCAGGAGGTGGTCGTCGACGTGGCCGTCGCCGGCGAGGGCCGGATGGGCGCCGAATTCGTTTTCCACGGTATGGACCCCGTCGACCCGGCACCGGAGCCTGACCTTGTCGACGTGCGGCGCAGCGGAGCCGACACCGGAAAGGACCCAGACGATGGCGAATGAGCAGCTGATGTGGCCCGAGGGCACCAAGGAGGACTACATCACGGCCAGACGCGCGCTACTCACGGCGGAACGGGACCTGCGGGACGCGGCCGAGCGGCTGGCCGCGCTGCGCCGGGCGCTGCCGGACGGCGCCGAGTTGCCCGACGTGCTGCTCACCGAGGGCCCTGCCGCCCTCGGCGACGACGGCCCGGTCCGCCGTACCCAGCTGTCCGCCCTGTTCGGCGAGCACTCCAGCCTCTTCGTCTACCACCTCATGCACACACCGGCTGACGGCTTCTGCCCGATGTGCTCGATGTGGTTGGACGGCCTCAACGGCGTCGCCGCCCACATCGAGGAGAACGCGGCGCTGGCGGTGATCGCGCCGGCCCCGATCGCCGAGATCCGCCAGTGGGCCCGCACGCGTGGCTGGCCGCGTCTGCGCCTGCTGTCGTGCGCCGGGACCACCTTCACCGCCGACCTGAACATCGACGGCCCGGACGGTACAGTCCCCGCCGTGTCGGTGCTGACTCGCGACGGCTCGACGGTGCGGCACTTCTACACCGCGCACGCGATCTTCCCGGACGGAACCGGACGCGGCATGGACCTGCTCAGCCCCGTCTGGAACGTCCTCGACCTGCTCCCGCAGGGGCGACGCGACTGGTATCCGGCCAACCGGACGGTCGGCGACGACTGCTGCCACTGATCCCAGGGATGGATCCGTTGACATCCTCCCCGCCCTAAAGGACGGGGGTTCCCTTGGTCGCCCTCGGGTTTT
>NZ_JBEYER010000223.1:0-1231 GCF_040634005.1 Micromonospora sp. NPDC007271 | reverse complement strand
AGGCGTTGGCCAGCGGGATCACGAAGACGTCGTACTTCTCGTTGATCTCGTCGGCGTCCCGCCGGTTCGCCAGCAGCCGCGACGGGGTGATCTGCGCCGTCGAGGTGGCCAGCAGCTTGTGCGCGGCGTGGCTGAAGACCAGGTTGCCGCTGTTCTTGCCGATCCAGTCCCGGTCGAAGGTCTCCTCGGCGGTGAAGACGTCGAACGGGCCCTTGCAGGCGCGCAGCAGGATCCGCTGGTGCATCCGGGTTGTCCACCTTCCGGTCCCGGGCACGGTGTGCCCGGCGGGAACCGGAGCGGCGCGGCCCGCTGGCCGGCGCCCGGTCCACGTGCGGTGCAGAAGCAGGAATCTTATGCCATCGGACACTCGGGACGGCAGCCCGGTTGCCGGGCCGGAGGCGTACCAGGCTCAGCGGCGCAGCATCCGGCGGATCGGCCCGCGGACGGCCCGCCGCATCCGCTCGCGCAGCTGCTGGGAGCGCAGCGAGTCGACGGTTTCCTCCAGCGTCCGCTGCTGATCCTGGAGCCACTGGATCCGGGTCAGCAGGTCCGCGGGCGCGGTGGCGGTGGCCGGGCGCACCGCGGGCGGGAAGCTGGTCTGGCGGACCTGCCGGTCGAAGCGGGCGGCGCTGTCCCCGTCGGCGAAGCAGTGCCCGAGGTCGTGCCGGGCGAGGAACGAGGTGATCGCCTCGAAGCGGGTCTTGTGGCCGTCGTTGAGCGCGGAGTAGTCGGCCTCCTGGTACAGCTGCGCCGCGTCGATGTCGGCCGGCACGTCCCGCATGATCCGGTGCGGGATGCCGAAGTAGCGGGCCAGCTCCAGGGTGCGCGAGTCGTGCGCGAAGAGATAGCCCGGGGTGCCGGCGAGCAGCGCGGTGATGGTGCCGTGGATCCGGGTGCCGAAGGCGAACTCGAACCCGGACAGATACTCCATCCAGGTCCACGGGTCGACGAACATCCGCACCTTGTCCTCGACGAAGAGCGGATGCGAGGTGTGTACCGGGATGTCGCTCTGCTTGCCCCGGTGCTCGGGGGCGTCCCCGTAGAGCAGCGTGCCGAGGGTCTTCAGGTCCTGCGGCAGGTAGCGCAGGTTGGGGTAGCGCTGGTGGTGGTGGCGGACGATCTGGGCCATCGACGAGACGTACGGCGAGATGGTGAGCGCGAGGCGGTCCTCGGTGCTCAGCGTCGCCTTCGCCTTCTCGATCCGGAGGCTGTCGCCGTGCAGGAACATCGA
>NZ_JBEYER010000222.1:0-1294 GCF_040634005.1 Micromonospora sp. NPDC007271 | reverse complement strand
CGCGCCGGCATCCCGGCCATCGGCCTGTGGCGCGAGCCGGTCGCCGAGATCGGGGTGCCGGCCGCCGCGAAGCTCGTCGCCGACGCCGGCCTGCGGGTGTCGTCGCTGTGCCGCGGCGGCTTCCTCACCGCCGACGGCGACGCCGGCCGCGCCGCCCTGGCGGACAACCGGCGCGCCGTCGACGAGGCAGCCGGTCTGGGCACGGACTGCCTGGTCATGGTGGTCGGCGGCCTGCCACCCGGCTCCCGTGACCTGATCGGCGCCCGGCAGCGGGTCGCCGACGCGCTCGCCGAGCTGGCCCCGTACGCCGGCGAGCGCGGCGTACGGCTGGCCCTGGAGCCGCTGCACCCCATGTACTGCGCCGACCGGGCCGTACTGTCCACCCTGGGGCAGGCGCTCGACCTCGCCGAACGGTTCCCGGTCGAGCAGGTCGGCGTCGTGGTCGACACCTTCCACCTCTGGTGGGACCCGGACGTGTGGCGGCAGATCGAACGGGCCGGCGACCGGATCGCCAGCTTCCAGGTGTGCGACTTCCTGACCCCGCTCCCGGCCGACGTGTTGCTCGGCCGGGGCATGATGGGCGACGGCCACATCGACTTCCCGCCGTTCCGGCGGGCCGTCGAGCGGGCCGGCTACACCGGCGACACCGAGGTGGAGATATTCAACGCCGACGTGTGGGCCACCGACCCGGACGAGGTCCTCGCCACCATGAAGGACCGCTACGTCCAACTGGTGCTGGCCGACTGATGAGGGTCGTCGTCGCACCCGACTCGTTCAAGGGCAGCCTCACCGCCGAGGACGCCGCCCGCGCCCTGGCTCGCGGCTGGCTTGCCCGCCGGCCCGGTGACGACGTACGGCTACTCCCCCTGGCCGACGGCGGCGAAGGCACGGTCGACGCCTTCGCCGCCGCCCTGCCGGACGCGCAACGCCGCACGGTGACCGTGCCCGGGCCCGACGGCCGCGCCGTCACCGCCGCCTGGCTGCTGCTGCCCGACGGCACGGCCGTGCTGGAACTCGCCCAGTCCAGCGGGCTGCCGCTGATGGCCGCCGCGGATCCGCTCGGCGCCCACACGTACGGGTTGGGTGCGGTCGCCCGGGCCGCCCTCGACGCCGGCGCCACCCGCCTCGTCGTCGGCCTCGGCGGCTCGGCGTCGACCGACGGCGGCACCGGCGCACTGCGCGCCCTGGGGCTGCGGCTGCGCGACGCCCGGGGCCGGGATCTGCCGCTCGGCGGCGCCGCACTCGCCGACCTGGCGGAGATCGACGCCACCGGCCTGCTGCCCGCGCCGCCCGG
>NZ_JBEYER010000221.1:0-1329 GCF_040634005.1 Micromonospora sp. NPDC007271 | reverse complement strand
CGCCACGGCGGCCGACCCCTCCGGCGGCGCCATCGAGTTCTACCTCAACGAGGAGATCGTTCGGGCCCTCGTCGACGACGACAGATTCGAGCCGCTCAACAGCCCGGCCGCCGCCGGACTGCTGGCGTGGGCCGAGAAGGCCGGCCTCGTCGCCAGCCCCGATCGACTCGCGACCGCACTTGAGGAGAGCCGCGGTCCGTTCGGTGGCGGAATCCTCAAATTCACCGAGGCCCTCGGCATCGCGGAGCTCCCCGGCTAGAAGATCATCTGCGCGGATCGTCCGCGATCCGGTCAACTGGTCTCCGTTACGGAGTGCGACCGCGCTACTCGCTGATGTGCGGACACCCCTGGCTGGGTCCGGGTGAACTACGCTTTGAGGCCGGCCTGCCCAACGCGCGGCGCCGGTACCGCGCGTCACTGAGCCCAGAGGTGGCAGCACCGTTCGAGTCGGGCCAGGCTCCGGGGAGCCCGCTCATAATGAGCGGGCTCCCGAAAAACAACCCCAGTCGGGCCCAACCGTGCAGCTGCAACCGCGCGGAACGCGGCATGTCCGTGCACCCGATCTTGGGCGTGGACCGCTTGTGGAGATGGCCAGTTGAGGTTCTCAGTTAAGCGGTGTCAGGGGCTGCCTCGTCGGCGTGGGGTGACCTGGGTGGTGTCAGTTTGGGGTGCTGATTGACGGCGCTGTTTTGTAGGTCGGTCAAGGTGGATGCCGCCGCGTCGCGGCGTGCGGTGAACGCCTGCGGTTCGGTGGCTGCGAGTTCGTCGAAGTACCGCACCCCTTCGGCAACTGCATCGAGGATCTGCTCCGACGTCTCTCCGAGAATGCGCGCTACGTATCCGATGTTCCACAGGGACGCGGCGAGGTCGGGTAGGTAGGCGTCGCGGTTGCCGGCGGCCAACCCCCGGCGCAGGTCGACGGCTTCCTGGCTGGCGGCCAGCGCCTCGTCCCGCCGCCCCACCTCCGCCAACCGAAGAGCGTGGTTGCTCACCGACCCGGCGAGGTCGGGTAGGTAGGCGTCCCGGTTGCCGGCGGCCAACCCCCGGTAGAGGTCGACCGCTTCCTGGCTGGCGGCCAGCGCCTCGTCCCGCCGCCCTGCCCCCGCCAGCCGAACAGCGTGGTTGTTCACCGACGTGGCGAGGTCGGGTAGGTAGGCGTCCCGGTTGCCGGCGGCCAACCCCCGGTAGAGGTCGACGGCTTCCTGGCTGGCGGCCAGCGCCTCGTCCCGCCGCCCTGCCTCCGCCAGCCGAAGAGCGTGGTTGTTCACCGACGTGGCGAGGTTGGGTAGGTAGGCGTCGCGGTTGCCGGCGGCCAACTCCCGGCGCAGG
>NZ_JBEYER010000220.1:0-1329 GCF_040634005.1 Micromonospora sp. NPDC007271 | reverse complement strand
AGGAGTTTCGAGACGTTTTCGGCCTCTATGGAGGCGAAAGAAACGGGTGAGGCCGCATCGGTGATCATGGAGTTGCGACGCTTCACGACTCCGAGGAAGACCCCACCCGCCGATGGCATCATCTCTCATCCCTGCACTGGCCGTAGCAGCACCCACCTCCATCGCCGAGGCCGTGCCAGTCACCGACGGTGAACAGGGCAGGCTGCTGCACGCGCTCGCCGCTGTTCCTGATCCACGCGACCCACGAGGCGTGCGTTACCCGCTGACCGCGCTGCTGGCGGTGGCGGTCTGCGCCGTCATGGCCGGGGCGTCGTCGTTCGCCGCGATCACGGATTGGCTGCACGACCTGGACGAACGCGCCCAGGAACGGCTCGGGTTCACCGCAGGAGTGCCGGTCGGCAGCACTGTCTGGCGGCTCCTGACGCGCCTGGACGACACGCTACTCGGCACCGTCCTGGCCGGCTGGCTGCGCACCCGCAGTCCCGTCGCGGTGAGCAGGCCGAGGCGGTACCGCACGGTGATCGCCATCGACGGCAAGACACTGCGTGGCGCCCGAACCGGCGACGGCCGCCAGGTGCATCTGCTCTCCGCGCTGGACACCACCACCGGGATCGTGCTCGCCCAGGTCACCGTGGACGCCAAGAGCAACGAGATCCCGGCGTTCGCCCCGCTGCTCGACGCCGTCGAGACGGTGCTCGGCACCCTGGCCGGGGTGCTGTTCATCGCCGACGCCCTGCACACCCAGACCGGGCACGCCGACGAGGTCACCGCCCGTGGAGCCCACCTGCTCGTACAGGTGAAGGCCAACCAGCCGACCCTGTTCAAGCAGCTCAAACGGCTGCCCTGGGCGCAGATCCCGGTCGGTGACCGGACCCGCGACCGCGGCCACGGCCGCCGCGAAACCCGCACCGTCAAAGCCGTCACCGTCGCCACGCCCGGCGGCATCGCCTTCCCGCACGCCCAGCAAGCCGTGCGGATCACCCGCACCCGCATCGTCGCTGGCAAGACCAGCCGCGAGACCGCCTACCTGACCGTGTCACTGCCCGCAGGCCAGGCTCTGCCCCGTGACCTGCAGACCTGGATCCGCCGGCACTGGCACATCGAGAACCGCCTCCATCACGTACGCGACGTGACGTTCCGTGAAGACCTCCACCAAGCTCGGACAGGCAACGGACCCGCCGTCATCGCAACGCTACGTAACACCGCGATCGGCTGGCACCGCATCACCGGCGCGACCAACATCGCCCGCGCTACCCGCCAAGCCAACCGCCGCTCACACGACCTGATCACCGCCGTGACCAGCAGTTACCCCAGAACGCAATGACCCTG
>NZ_JBEYER010000219.1:0-1411 GCF_040634005.1 Micromonospora sp. NPDC007271 | reverse complement strand
CGGAAGATGTCAACCAGTTCGGGGCGGATTGTTCAGGGATTCGTTGACTGAGCTGTGTTCTCCTGGGGCTTGTTGATCCACGCGGCTTCGGGCAGGGCGGGTGGTTGCGGGGTGCCGCGTACGAACCGTTCGGGGTTGCGGGTGTAGGCGGCGGCCAGGACCTCGGCGCGGACGTCACGCATGCGTTCGGCGTGGCCGTGGTGGACGTCGTACGGGGTGTGCCAGCCGATGCCTGAGTGCCGGTGGATCGTGTTGTACCAGGTGAAGAACGTCCGGCAGTGGGCTCGGGCGTCCTGGATCGAGCCGAAGCGGTCGGGGAAGTCCGGCCGGTATTTCAGCGTCTTGAACTGGGCCTCGGAGAACGGGTTGTCGTTGCTGCACCTCGGCCGGGAGTGGGACTTGGTGACGCCGAGGTCGGCCATCATCTGCGCGACGGTCTTCGACGCCATGGAGGTGCCGCGGTCGGCGTGGATGGTCAACTGCTCACGGCTGATGCCCTGCTTGTTGATGGCGTCGGCGAGGAGCCGCTCGGCCAGGGCGGCGTCCTCACGTTCGGCGATCAGCCACGCCACCGTGTAGCGGCTGTAGATGTCGATGACCGCGTAGAGGTGGTAGAAGACCCGTTTGGCCGGGCCGCGGAGCTTCGTGATGTCCCAGGACCACACGCGGTTCGGGGCGTCGGCGATCAGTTCGGGTTTGACCTTCGGCGGGTGCACGGCCTGGCGGCGGCGTTCCCGGACTTCGCCGTGTTCGCGCAGGATCCGGTACATGCTCGACACCGACGCCATGTACACGCCCTCGTCGAGGAGGGTGTGGTAGACGGCGGCCGGGGCCATGTCGACGAAGTCCGGGCTGTTGAGCAGCGCCCGCACACTGTCACGCTCGGCGGCGGTCAACGCGCGGGGCTGGGGCCTCGGCTGGTGTTGCGGGCGTGGTGGTAGCGGGGACTGGCGGTGGCGGCGGTAGTGGTTGGCCTGCGGTCGGCCGGTGGCCCGGCATGCCGCCCGGACCCCGACCAGCGGCGCCAATTCGGTGATCGCCGCCTCGACAGCAGCGTCGATCATCTCGGCTCGCCCTGCTCGGTCGCGCTGTCGGTGGCGAGCTGACCCAGCAGCGCGGAGAGTTTTCCCTGAACCTCGATCACCTTGCGGGCCTTGTCCAGCTCAGCCCGTAGCCGCTCGTTCTCGGCGCGCAGCCGGGCGGCCTCCCGCACGGCGGGGTCGGTCTTCGGTCGACCCGCGGGCTTGGCCAGGGCCTCACGCGCGCCCGCGTCGCGCTGGTGCTTCCACGCCGCGATCAACGATGTGTACAGGCCTTCACGGCGCAGCAACGCGCCCTTGCCAGCTTTGTCCAGGGTCTCGTACTCGGCCAGGATCCGCGCCTTGTAGGCGGCGGTGTATGTCCTGGTCCG
>NZ_JBEYER010000218.1:0-1594 GCF_040634005.1 Micromonospora sp. NPDC007271 | reverse complement strand
CTTGATCTTTAACCTGTGCGGCGTGGCCTCGGGTTATTCGAAGTCTTCGTTTTCTTCGTGCCACTTTTCGGTTTTGTGCTGGTGGCGGCGGTGACGATGTGGACGTCGTGGCGGGCTGCCGGGTGGCGGTTGCGTAGTCCGGGTGGTCGGCCGGGTCCTGGCCGGGAGGGTTTCGGTGCGCAGGCGGGGTTGCCGGCTTTGGTGCGTAGGTGCCGAAAGCTTCGGCGGACGCGGGCGGGCGTGAGCCGTTCGGGTGGTGCGGGGCGTTCCCAGGGCCGGCGGAGGTCGCCGACGGCGCCTCGGGCGAGGCGTAGCTGGGTGTAGGCGGCCAGCACCAGCCAGGTCCAGCGGTCGGCGGCGTGTGGGTCTCGCAGCTTCGGGCTGGTCCAGCCGAGGGTCTGTTTGAGCATGCGGAAGGTGTGCTCGATGTCGAAGCGGCGCAGGAACACCTGCCAGAGCAGGTCAACCTCGGCGTCAGTGGCGGTCGCCTGCGACCACCACAGCCAGACTGGTTTCGCGGTGGCGCCGCTGGGCAGCCGGTCGACGGTCAGCAGGATCACAGTGCCCTCGATGATCGGCAGCGGGCCGTGCTGGGCGGTCCAGGCGGTGCGATGGGTCAGCCTGGGGTGCAGCCGGTGCCAGGCCCGCGCGGTTGCGGTGCCGTAGAGACGGGTGTCGGTGGTCGTGGCCACATCCGGGTCGCCCCAGCTGCCCGGGTCACCGAAGATGAACTCGCCGCCATGCCTTCGTGGGCGGCCGGTGGTACCGGGCAGCCGCAGTGGCGCGGGCCGGCGCAGCACCCGGTCGGAACGCATCCGCACCAGAACCTTCACCGGTAGATCGGCCAGCAGGAACGCCAGCCGAGGCCCGTCGTAGCCGGCATCCGCGACGATCCACACGTCCGGATCACCAGGCTGCCACTGCCCGGCAGCGATCAGCCGCTGCACCACGTCCCGCAACTGGCCAGCGGTGACCGTGGCAGCATCATCGCCGGGCGCCAAACGGCGGGCGTCCAACGGCGCGGTCCACGAGGTGCGCCCGGTCTCCAGGGCGGTGACGAACGAGTACGGCCAGCCGGGAACCCCGATGTGGGTGTCCTTGCCGCGCCCGTAGGTGTGACACAGCACCCGCTCCGGGCAGGTGTGCGCTTCCGGCCGCAGCCAGCAGGTCACGTCCACCGCCAGGGCGATCCGCCCGTCCGCGGCCCGCGGCAGCGGCACCGCCGCCACCGCGGTCCGCAGCCGCGCGATGTCGATCCGGCCGCGATTCAACGCCGCGTACAACGAGCCGTGACCGCGGCGATGCTCACCCACCAGCGACAACTCCACCAGAGACCGAACCGGCGCATCACCGCACAACAACGCGTCTGCCAGCTCGAACAACGCATCCCCACGAGCGGTCAAACAGGCGTGGAACTCACGCCGGAACACGGCCAGCCGCCCGACCTCATCGATCGACCCTGCATCGTGCACACTGATCACCAGACAGCCCTTGGTTTGCGATCTTCTTCCCTAGACAAGAGGAATGATCGATCAAGGGCTGTCCCCATGATCAGCCGGGGTCGATGCCGCCGCCCAGCAGGTTAAAGATCAAG
>NZ_JBEYER010000217.1:0-1675 GCF_040634005.1 Micromonospora sp. NPDC007271 | reverse complement strand
TAGCCTCGATCATTCACGGCTGAGGTCGCCGGTTGTGGCCCCGCGCCCATGATCGCTGTTGTTCGATGCGTTTGAGTTGAGGGCATGGTGGTGGGCCGTCTGTCGCGGCGGTGGGCGTGGTCTCCTTGGTTCCTCCGGTCGTCGGGTCAGGGCTGAGCTGGTCAGCCGGGGGCGGGGATCGCCGCGATCCGGGTGAACGCGGCGGTGATCTGTTCGGCCCAGGGCCAGGTTGATGGGATGCGCAGCCGGCGGCGGCGTTGGCCTCGGACCAGGCGGGCGGCGGTGTGCAGCAGGCGGTAGCGCAGCCGTTTCGGTTCGGCTTTGGCCAGCTCGCCGTCGAGGGCGATGATCTGTAGCCAGGCGATCAGGTCGGTGGCGACGGCGGTGATCTGGCACCAGGCGGCGTTGATGGCGAACTCGCGGGAGGGCAGCCGGCCCAGTCCGGTGTCTTTGGCGCAGCGGATGCGGTCTTCGACGCGGGCGTGGGCGCGGTGGCGGGCTTCCAGCCACTGCAAGGCGCCGACAGCGGTGTTGGTGACGAACGCGGTGTAGCGCCAGCCGTCGCGTTCCTCGAACAGCGACAACTGTGCACCGGGGTGTGGTCGTTCCCGACGCACGATCACCCGCATGCCGGGCGGCCAGCCGGCCAGGGTGAGCAGGCCGGTCAGCTCCGTGACCTGAGCACCGTCGCGGATGCCGCCGTCGGCGGCCAGGGCCGGTGACCAGGCCGCTGTCGGCAGCGCGGCGATGGCGGCGCGTTCGGCCTCGCCGATCGACCAGCCAAGGGAGTACTCCACGACCCGGCCACGCTTGCGGCCTTGCGCTGTCAGCCAGTCCAGCACGGCGTGGGTGGCGGCGGCAGAGTCGCCACGCACCAACAGGTTCCTGCGGTGGGTGGCCGGGACCTGCGCGAAAGCCTCGGCCAGCACGGTGAGGTGATCGACGGCGGTGTTCGCTCCGGCATTGCCGGGCCGTAGCCGGATCGCGAGCAGTTCACCGGTGTTGTCGCAGGTCACCAAGATCGGATGGAACCCGTAGGTGTGCTTGTAGGTGGCCGCGGCGCCGTCCTTGTCGCTGTGGGCCAGGACGATCGTGGAGTCCACGTCCAGCACGACGAGGCCGTCTCCGAGGCTACGGCCAGCGGCACACGCGGCCGGGACCTGCCCGAACAACGCCCACACCCGAGCCCGGACCTTCGCCCGTGCCCGGCTGATGCGCCGCACCTGCACGTCGCCGATCTCGTCCAGGGCCCGCCAGCATGTCGCCGGCGACGCGACCAGGCCGAACACCTCGCCCTGATGACGCAACATGTCGATATCCGCGATCGCCTCACCGCCGTCAGCGACCGTCACCGCCAGGTCGACCAGCACCCTGCCCCGGTCCCGCCCCGGGACGAACCCCCGCCGGGCCACCGCCACCGACAACGCCTGCGTCAACCCGCAGCGATCAGCCAGCAACCGCAACAGCGCCGCACCCACGTGCGACACCACGCCACCGCCACCGACCTCGACGGACAAGCCCTTCGACCACTGGGTAATCTGCACCTACGAAGTGCCTCTCACGCGGGGAACCTGCACGACTCGACACCGGGCAGTTTTCCTTACGTGGCAGGCACTTCGCCATATCTACCGACTCACCACCCATCCAAGATCACGATCGCCGTGAAAGGCCGAGG
>NZ_JBEYER010000216.1:0-1958 GCF_040634005.1 Micromonospora sp. NPDC007271 | reverse complement strand
GCACGTCGGCCAGCTTTCCCGGCACGTCCAGGCCCGCGGCGGTCACCACGGCGTCGAGGCCACCGGCCTGCTCGGCCAGCTCGCGGGTGGCCGCCTCGGCGGCCCGGGTGTCGGCCAGGTCGCACTCGACCCAGGGCACGTCGTCGGCCGGTGCCTGCCGGTCCAGCACGTACGGCCGACCGCCGGCCTTGACCACCGCGGTCACCACCGCCGCGCCGAGTCCGCTCGACCCTCCGGTGACGAGGACCGACCCGCCATTCAACTCGCTCATACTGCCGCTCCCTTGACGAGGTGGAGGCCGCGCTGGCGCGCGGCGGAGATCATGCCGGTGGTGGAGCGGCCGGCCAGGTAGGGGACCGTGACGACCCGGCCGCCCCAACGCTCGACCAGGCCCGCCTCGGGCAGCTCGGGCCCGCCGTCCCCGGCGTAGTCGCCGCCCTTCACCCAGACGTCGGGCCGGAGCCGGGCCAGCACCCGGTGCGGGGTGGGCTCGTCGAACAGCGTCACCGCGTCGACGCAGTCCAGGGCGGCCAGCAGCCGGACCCGGTCCGCCTCCGGGTTGACCGGGCGGTCGGGCCCCTTGAGCCCGCGTACGCTGCGGTCGGAGTTGAGGCAGACGACCAGGCAGTCGCCCAGCCGGCGGGCCGCCTGGAGGGTGGCGACGTGCCCGGCGTGCAGGATGTCGAAGCAGCCGCCGGTGGCGACCACGGTGCCGCCGTCGGCGCGTACCTTCGCCACCAGCTCCTCGGCGGTGCGCGCGGCCCGCGCCGGGCGCGACGGCGGTTCCCGGTGCAGGCCGGCCGCCCCGCCCGCGGCCACGTACGCCGACGCGGCGGCCACCGCCGCGCCGACCGCCTCGGAGACCAGCGCGCCGTCGGCGAGCGCCAGTGCGGCGGTGGCGGCGAACCGGTCTCCCGCGCCGCAGGTGTCCTCGACCCGGTCGGGACTGGACGGCGGCGGGACGACCAGCGGGGTGCTGCCGGAGTGGCAGAGCACGGCGCCGTCCGGGCCCATGGTCACCGCGACCGCGCCGACCCGCCAGCGGCGCCGCAGCTCGTGCCCGGCCCGGGTCGCCGTGGACAGCGCCGGGCCGGCTCCCGCGTCGCCGGTGAGCCGGCGCAGCTCGGCGAGGTTCGGCGTGATCAGCCGGGCCCCGGCCACGGCGGCCGGGCCGCGCGGGTGCGGGTCCCACACCAGCGGGGCGGTGGCCTCGGCGAGCGCCGTGCGCAGCGCCGGCTGCCGGGCCAGGCCGCGACCGTAGTCGCTGACCAGGATGGCCCGGGCCCGGGAGAGCACCTCCAGCACCGCCTCCGGCGGCTCGCCGGGTGGCTGCGGGTCGCCGCCCCGGTCCAGCCGGAGCAGGGTCTGCCCGCCGGCCCGCAACCGGATCTTCTCGGCGGTGGCGCCGGGCAGGCGCATCGGGTAGACCGCCACCCCCGCCTCGGCCAGCAACTCGGCCAGCCGCGCCCCGCCGGCGTCGTCGGCGAGCGCGGTGACCAGCGCGACCTCGGTCTTCTGGGCGGCGGCGAGCAGCGCGGCCAGGCCGGCCCCGCCGGGCCGGTCGACGGCCGTGCGTTCGTCCAGCACCGGTACGGGGGCGTCCGGGCAGACGCGGCTCACCGCGCCCGTAACGTCCCGGTCCAGCAGGGCGTCGCCGACCACCACGAGCGGCCCGCTCACGACTGCACCCACCCGGTGCCGGTGGAGCCGTTGCGGTGGTGCCCGTTCCGCCGCTGCCCGTCGACGCCGTGGCTGTTCGCGGTGTGTCCGTTTGCGGAGTGCCCGTGGGCGGCGCTGCCGTTGGGCAGGACGGGGACGAGCGGCGGCGCCCACCGGGCGAAGGTGGCGTCCCGGGGCGCGGGCACGGCCGGCGTGGGCAGCTGCCGGACCAGGGGGAGCGCCTGGTCGACGTACTCGCAGAGCACGTGGGTGGCGACCAGGTGCAGCTCCTGCACCAC
>NZ_JBEYER010000215.1:0-2054 GCF_040634005.1 Micromonospora sp. NPDC007271 | reverse complement strand
GCACGTCGGCCAGCTTTCCCGGCACGTCCAGGCCCGCGGCGGTCACCACGGCGTCCAGGCCGCCGGAGCGTTCCGCCAGGTCCCGGGTGGCCGCCTCGGCGGCCCGGGTGTCGGCCAGGTCGCACTCGATCCACGGCACCCCGTCGCCGGGCCGCTGCCGGTCGAGCACCAGCGGGCGGCCGCCGGCCCGGGCCACCGCGACGACGACCGCCGCACCCAGTCCGCTGGACCCGCCGGTGACCAGGACGGTGGGGCCGGCCCCGGGTGGACTGCTGCTCATGCCGCCACCTCGCTCATCGCGCTCCCTCCGCCGTCGGCCGGTTGGCCACCGCCCGGCGCGGCGCCGACGCCGGCTCGCCCGTGCCGGGCCAGGCGGCGGAGCCGCGACCGGACCGGGCCGCCGCGATCACGTCGGTGGTGGACCGGCCGTCCAGGTACGGCACGACCACCGTGTGCCCGCCCCAGCGGGCCAGGATCTCCGCCTCGGGCAGGGTCTCCTCGCCGCCGCCGGTGGCGTAGTCGCCGCCCTTGACCCAGATGTCGGGGCGCAGCCAGGACAGCGCCGCGTGCGGGGTGGCCTCGTCGAAGATCAGCACGGCGTCCACACAGCTCAGCGCGGCGAGCAGCCGGCTGCGGTCGCCCTGCGGCACGACCGGGCGGTCCGGTCCCTTCAGCCCGGTCACGCTGGCGTCGGAGTTGAGGCAGACGACGAGGCAGTCGCCGAGCTGGCGGGCCGCCTCCAGCGTCGCCACGTGCCCGGCGTGCAGCAGGTCGAAGCAGCCGCCGGTGGCGACCACGGTGCCGCCGGCCGCGCGTACCCGGGCGACCACCGCACCGGCGGCGTCCGCGCCGATCCGCTCCCCGTCGCTGATCACCACGGCCGGCGAGGCGGTCCGGACCGGGTCGGGCAGCGCGTCGGCCACTCCCCCGCCGGCCACGTACGCCGACGCCTCGGCGACCGCCTCCTGCACCGCCTCGGAGACCAGCGCGCCCCGGGCCAGGGCGAGGGCCGCCGCCGCGGCGAACCGGTCACCGGCCCCGCAGGTGTCCCCGTCGGCGCTGGCCGGGGCGGACACCACCAGCGGGGTGGAGCCGGCGTGACAGAGCAGCGCGCCGTCCCCGCCCAGGGTCACCGCCACCGCGCCGGCCCGCCAGCGCCGGCGCAGCGCCTGGGCACTCCGCGACGCGGTGACCAGCCGGGATGCGCCCGGCCGCACCTTGGCCAGCTCCCGCGCCTCCGGCTCGTTCGGGGTGGCCAGGTGCACTCCGGGCACCGCAGCCGGACCGCGCGGGTGCGGATCCCAGACTACCGGGGCGCGGGTGGCGGCGAGCGCGGCACGCAGCGCCGGCTGCCGGGCCACGCCCCGGCCGTAGTCGCTGACCAGCACGGCGGAGGCGTTGGCGAGCAGGCGCAGCACGGCCTCACTCGGCTCGCCGGGCGACCCGGCCGGCCCGCCCCGGTCGTGGCGCAGCAGCACCCGGCCCCGGGCCCGCAACCGGATCTTCTCCGGGGTGGCTCCGGCCAGCGGCAACGCGTAGAGCTGCACGCCGGCGGCGGCGAGCAGCGTGCCGAGCCGGGCCCCGCCCGCGTCGTCGGCGATCGCGGTGACCAGCGCGACCTCGGCGCCCTCGGCGGCGGCGAAGACGGCGGCCAGCCCGGCGCCACCCGGCCGGTCGGCGTACGTGGTCTCGTCGAGCACCGGCACCGGGGAGTCCGGACAGAGCCGGTTCACCACGCCCTCGACGTCCCGGTCCAGCAGGGTGTCACCGAGCACCACCACGGGTCCCGTCACGTCCGACCTCCTCATCGGGGCTGCACCTCCCGGCCGGCGCCGTCCCCGACCACCACCTCGACGCCGGTACGCACCGGGCCGGCCGGCGCGGGCTCCGCGGCCCGCGTACGGAGCGCGGCCGGCAGGGCCCGGTCGACGTACTCGCAGAGCACGTGGGTGGCGACCAGGTGCAGCTCCTGCACCACCTGGTTCTCCGGCGAGTCGATGGCGAGCACGTCGTGGCAGGCGTCGGCGAGCGGGTTGGGGGTCGGGCCGGTGAAG
>NZ_JBEYER010000214.1:0-2093 GCF_040634005.1 Micromonospora sp. NPDC007271 | reverse complement strand
CGCCGGTCCGCGGCCGCTTCCGCCACGGGTCCGGGCGGTCCCGCCGCGGTCCGGGCCGGGAGCGGGAAGAATCCGGGCTCAGGACGGGTTGTCCACAGGCGGTGGAGATGCTGTCCACAGGTTGTGGATGACGGGAGCGGCACCGGCGCCGCCCGCCCTGAGCCCGGAAGACCTTCCGGAAGCCCCGACCGGGCTTTTCCACCGACGGTCGAATTTCGCTCTGCGCGTACAGGCAGGGGTACCGGAACACCTCCTGAGCGTGGACGGTTGTCAGAAACGACGTGGGAACGGCCTTTCGCGGGGACACACGACCTCAGCGGAGTCGGTCCGCGGCGATAGAGTAAGGAGGCACGGACGCCCGTCCCGGACGTCCGCGCACCGGCCCCGCCATGATCTAGACCATCAAGGCGCACGGCACGTGAGGAGCACGAGGGCATGTTCGAGCGGTTCACCGACCGAGCGCGACGGGTTGTCGTCCTGGCCCAGGAAGAGGCCCGGATGCTCAACCACAACTACATCGGTACGGAACACATCCTGCTGGGCCTGATCCACGAGGGTGAGGGTGTCGCGGCAAAGGCCCTGGAGAGCCTCGGCATCTCCCTCGAGGGCGTCCGCCAGCAGGTCGAGGAGATCATCGGCCAGGGCCAGCAGGCGCCGAGCGGGCACATCCCGTTCACGCCGCGGGCCAAGAAGGTGCTGGAGTTGTCGCTGCGCGAGGCGCTGCAGCTCGGCCACAACTACATCGGCACGGAGCACATCCTGCTCGGCCTGATCCGTGAGGGCGAGGGCGTGGCCGCCCAGGTGCTGGTCAAGCTCGGCGCCGACCTCAACCGGGTCCGCCAGCAGGTGATCCAGCTGCTCTCCGGTTACCAGGGCAAGGAGCCGGCCGCCGCGGGCACCGCGCCGGGCGAGGCCGCGCCGTCGACCAGCCTGGTGCTGGACCAGTTCGGCCGCAACCTGACCCAGGCCGCCCGTGAGGGCAAGCTCGACCCGGTCATCGGGCGCGAGAAGGAAATCGAGCGGGTCATGCAGGTGCTCTCCCGCCGTACCAAGAACAACCCGGTCCTGATCGGTGAGCCCGGCGTCGGCAAGACCGCCGTGGTCGAGGGGCTGTCCCAGAAGATCATCAAGGGCGAGGTGCCCGAGACGCTGAAGGACAAGCAGCTCTACACGCTCGACCTCGGTGCCCTGGTGGCCGGTTCCCGCTACCGCGGTGACTTCGAGGAGCGCCTCAAGAAGGTGCTCAAGGAGATCCGCACCCGCGGCGACATCATCCTGTTCATCGACGAGATCCACACCCTGGTGGGTGCGGGTGCCGCCGAGGGCGCGATCGACGCGGCGAGCATCCTCAAGCCGATGCTGGCCCGTGGCGAGCTGCAGACCATCGGCGCGACCACCCTCGACGAGTACCGCAAGCACCTGGAGAAGGACGCCGCTCTCGAGCGCCGCTTCCAGCCGATCCAGGTGGGTGAGCCCTCGCTGGCCCACACCATCGAGATCCTCAAGGGCCTGCGCGACCGCTACGAGGCGCACCACCGGGTGAGCATCACCGACGCCGCCCTGGTGGCCGCCGCCACCCTGGCCGACAGGTACATCTCCGACCGCTTCCTGCCGGACAAGGCGATCGACCTGATCGACGAGGCCGGTGCCCGGATGCGGATCCGCCGGATGACGGCGCCGCCAGACCTGCGTGACTTCGACGAGCGCATCGCCCAGGTGCGCCGTGACAAGGAGTCCGCGATCGACGCGCAGGACTTCGAGCGGGCCGCTCAGCTCCGCGACAAGGAGAAGCAGCTGCTCGGCCAGAAGGCCCAGCGGGAGAAGGAGTGGAAGGCCGGTGACCTGGACGTCGTCAGCGAGGTCGACGACGAGCAGATCGCCGAGGTGCTCGGCAACTGGACCGGCATCCCGGTCTACAAGCTGACCGAGGAGGAGACCTCGCGCCTGCTGCGCATGGAGGACGAGCTGCACAAGCGCGTCATCGGCCAGGAGGACGCGGTCAAGGCGGTCTCGAAGGCGATCCGGCGTACCCGGGCCGGCCTGAAGGACCCGAAGCGCCCGTCCGGCTCGTTCATCTTCGCCGGCCCGTCCGG
>NZ_JBEYER010000212.1:0-2165 GCF_040634005.1 Micromonospora sp. NPDC007271 | reverse complement strand
TTCGCCTTGATGGTATTGAAGGTCACGATCTGGCAGACCCGGTCCTCGCCGTAGTCAACCCTTGACGCTGCCGGCGAGCAGGCCCCGCACGAAGAAGCGCTGGAGGGACAGGAACACGATCAGCGGTACGACGATCGACACGAAGGCCCCGGCCGTCAGCCGCTGCCACTCGTTGCCCCGGCTGCCGGCCATCTCGGCGAGCCGGACGGTCAGCGGGGCGGTCTCGCTGTTGCCGCCCGCGAAGATCAGTGCGACCAGCAGGTCGTTCCAGACCCAGAGGAACTGGAAGATGCCGAACGCGGCCAGGGCGGGCGTGATCAGCGGCAGGACGATGGTGCGGAAGATCTTCGGGTGGGTCGCCCCGTCGACCCGGGCCGCCTCCATCAGGTCGCCGGGCAGCTGCGAGATGAAATTGTGCAGCAGGAACACGGCGAACGGGAGCGCGAAGCAGGTGTGCGCGAACCACACCTGGGCGAATTTCTGCGCGCCGTCGAGTTCCCAGGCGGGCATCAGAGTGACGCCGCCCAGGCTGACCCCGGTGGAGAAGAAGCTGAGCAGGGGCACCAGGGCCATCTGCAGCGGCACGATCTGCATGGCGAAGATCGCGATGTAGACCCAGTCGCGTCCGCGGAAGTTGATCCAGGCCAGCGCGTACGCGGCCAGGGCCGCGAAGGCGAGCGGGAAGAGGACGGACGGAATCGTGATCGCCAGTGAGTTGATGAAGTAGCTGGCAAGCTGCCCGGAGGACGACGAGCGACCGAAGAGCACCTCCTGGTAGTTCCTGAGGGTGAACTGCGGATCGCTGAAGAAGGTCCACCAGCCGGTGGTCTTGATCTGGGTCTCCGGCCGCAACGAGGAGATGAACAGGCCGAAGGTCGGCACCGTCCAGAGCAGCGCGATGACGATCGAGACCAGGGTGGCGGTACGGCTGTTCAGGCGCTTGCGGACCCGGCCGGCGCGGGTGGTCGCCCGGGTGGCCTGGACGCCGGTTCCGACAGTGGGCGTGGCGGTGGTCATCTCAGCCCTCCCGCTGCTGACGCAGGTTGCGGATCTGGTAGATCACGATCGGGATGACCAGGACGAACAGGAAGACCGCCAGGGCGGAGCCCTGGCCGTTCTCGCCGTACCGGAACGCCTGGTTGTACATCTCGTTGGCGATCACGCTGGTGTCGTAGAGCCCGTTGGTGGTGGTGCGGACGATGTCGAAGACCTTCAGCGTGGCGATCGACAGGGTCACGACCACGACGATCAGAGCCGGCCGGATACTCGGCAGGGTGATTCGCCAGAACATCTGCCACGCGGTGACCCCGTCCAGGCGGGCGGCCTCCACGATGTCCGCGGGGATCGCCTTGATCGCGGCGGAGAGCACCACCATGGCGAAGCCGGCCTGGATCCACACCATGATCACAATGAGCAGCAGTGTGTTCAGCGGTGACTCCAGCAGCCACTGCTGAGGTTTGCCCCCGAGGCTGACCACGATCTGGTTGAGCAGGCCGATCTGGTCCTGCCCCTCGCCCCGGTAGGCGTAGACGAACTTCCAGATGATGCTGGCGCCCACGAACGAGATCGCCATCGGCATGAAGATCAGTGACTTGGCCAGCGACTCGAACCGGGCGCGGTCGACCAGCACCGCGTAGAGCAGGCCCATGGAGGTGGCCACCAACGGGACCAGGATCACCCAGGTCAACGTGTTGACCAGCACCCGGACGATGCTGTCCTCAGCGAACATCCACCGATAGTTGGCCAGCCCCACCCAGTTCTGGCTGCCGCCGTCCATGAACGACAGCAGCGTGGTGCGGATCGCCGGGACGACCAGACCGATGAGGAGCAGCAGCACCGTCGGTAGCAGGAAGAAGAGCGCGAAGAGCCCTTCCCGGGGCTTCCGCCGGCGCGGCAGCGGCGCGCCGCCGACCGACGCGGCGACCAGCTGGGCCTCGCGGCGCCGGGCGAACCACGACGGCACCACGTCCAGCAACAGGAGCAGGCCGCCAACCACCGCGACGAAGGCCACCAGCCCCCAGAGCAACATGAATAGCTTCGGCGACTCGTCCGCGAAGTCGAAGTTCATCAACCCTCCCAGGGGTGTCGACTGTGCCGGTGGGCCGGCCCGGACACCGCCTCAGCCCGGATGCCCACCCCTGCCGAGCGCAAGGAGCTGGACATCG
>NZ_JBEYER010000211.1:0-2181 GCF_040634005.1 Micromonospora sp. NPDC007271 | reverse complement strand
CACACGACCTGATCACCGCCGTGACCAGCAGTTACCCCAGAACGCAATGACCCTGATCCTGGCCGGCGGGTGCTTCTGGGGCATGGAAGACCTCATCCGGAAACACCCGGGAGTAGTCGACACCAGGGTCGGATACACCGGCGGAGATGTGCCGAACGCGACGTATCGGAACCATGGATCCCACGCCGAGGCGGTCGAGGTCGTCTTCGACCCCACGAAGCTGTCCTACCGAGAGCTTCTCGAGTTCTTCTTCCAGGCCCACGACCCGACGACCAAGAATCGCCAGGGCAACGACGTGGGAACCAGCTACCGGTCGGCCATCTTCTATTGCGACGAGCAGCAGCGAAAGGTCGCCGAAGAGACGATCGCCGACGTCGACGCCTCCGGCCTGTGGCCGGGCAAGGTGGTCACCGAGGTCACCCCCGCTGGCCCCTTCTGGGAGGCTGAGCCGGAACACCAGGACTACCTGGAGCGGAATCCGGGGGGTTACACGTGCCACTACGTCCGGCCGAACTGGAAGCTTACCCCTCGCAAGGAGAACGCGAGTTAGCGCGCGGGTAGGTCTAGACGCCCTGCCAGGTGCCGCCAGCTGTACCCGTTGCCCGCGCCAGTCGGTGATCCAGATCGCGGGCCGGATGTGGGTGGGCGCGGCGAGCGAGGCGATGTCACATCAGCCGCATTCGGCATCGAACTGCACGCCCTGGCTCGATCCGTCGCCTAGCCCGGATCCCGGTGAACACTTCTCACCTGCTGGTACGGAGCGGACAATTCACGATCATCCTGCTCGGCTTATCGCTCGAACTGCTTGCTCACGTAGTCGCCCCCGGCGGGCGTGACCGCGAAGTAGCCGGATTTTGTGCCGGTCGAGCGGGCCACCGAAGATGCTCGGCGACTCGAACCAGGCGCCGCGGAGCGGGCGGAGCGGGGCGGAGCGGGCGTACCCCAATCTCATCCACTACAACCGGCTCGACAGGGGCGGGCACTTCGCAGCCTGGGAACAACCGCAGCTTCTCACCGAAGAGCTTTGTGCCGATTTCCGGCCGCTCCGCTAGTCACTAGCCGAGGCGATTTGGGTACGCCGACCGTGTGTCGGGTACGCGAAACGGACTGACGACTGCGAGGGGGAGGCATGGACGGCGCACGAATCCCACCCGGATTCACGGAACAGACGGCGCGGGTCGGTCAGATCACGATCAATTACGTACGAGGTGGTCAGGGTGGAACATTGGTCCTGCTGCACGGCTACCCACAGACATGGTTCATGTGGCGCAAGGTTCTGCCGGAGCTTGCCAAGCGGTACACCGTCATCGCGCCTGACCTGCGCGGCGCTGGCGGGAGCGACGCCCCGGCAAGCGGATACGACAAGAAGACGCTCGCCCGGGACGTACACGACCTCCTCGCCCAACTCGGACTCGAACAGGACATCTGCCTGGTTGGCCACGACATCGGCACCATGGTTGCGTACGCGTACGCCGCCGCCTATGGCGATCAAGTGAGCAAGCTCGTCCTCACCGAGGCGCCCATCCCGGACCAGGGCCTGTATCAGGCTCCGTCGCTCACTCCGAGCGGGCCGGGCCTGTGGAATTTCGGGTTCTTCAGCCTCCCGAACGGGCTGCCGGAGCAGATCGTGGCCGGCCGGGAAGAGCTTTGGGTGGATCGGTTCACCGACTCGATGGAGGTGCAGAAGACCGGCATCGGCGCGGACGAGGTCGCAGAGTACGCCCGGTACCTTCAGGACGATGCCCACCTGCGGGCGAGCTTCGAGTACTTCCGTGCCCTTCCGCAGGACGTCGCCGACAACGCCGAATACGCCAAGACGAAACTCGCCATGCCGGTGCTCGCCCTCGGCGCCCGGGCGAGCCTAGGGGACGCCGTATCTCAACAGGCCGCCCACTACGCCCTCAGGGTGAGCGGAGGCGTCGTCGAGGACTGTGGCCATTGGATCTTCGAGGAACGCCCCGCCGAACTCACGCGCCAACTGCTGGAGTTCCTCCAACCGGCCTGACCTGACCCGTTCGACTCCGGCCGGCCGCAGCCGGTGCCACCAGGGACTCGGCTCGGCCAGCTGGCCGGTCCAGTTCGCGGAGCAACGGTTGGGGCCAGCCTTTGGTGGGACCGTCGCCGCACTCAAGGCCCTGGCCGAACTCGTCCGTCCAGGTGGGCGCCTCCTGTTCGGTGACG
>NZ_JBEYER010000210.1:0-2206 GCF_040634005.1 Micromonospora sp. NPDC007271 | reverse complement strand
CCGGATCCTGCCGGACCTGACCAGCCGGTTCCAGGTGCGGGCACTGCCGAACCACCCGACCTGAACCGGAAGCCCGTTATCGGTGCCGGCGCACATCCGGTCGATACGCCGGTGCCGCAGCTCACAGTCAGCCGTGATGATGGTGGCTCGGCAGCGTGCGGGGCACCGACGCTTCGGTGCCGGGTTCCACGATGACGAACTGGCCCATCATGCCCTTGTCCTCGTGCCGCAGGATGTGGCAGTGGTACATGTAGGGCGTTTTCGGGTCGGTGTGGTGCCCGAACTGCACGGCGAGCCGCAGCGTCGACTTGCGAGGGATGAACACTGTGTCCTTCGGTCCCTGCAGGTATGCCGGCGGCTGCTTCCCGTCGATGTCCAGGATGCGGAACGCCACCTCGTGGATGTGGAAGTTGTGGGAGTAGACAGGGTTCTGGACGTGCCAGATCTCGGTTGCTCCCGCGGGCACGACCTCGTCGATGCGGGTCATGTCCATTTCCCGCCCGTTGATCGCATCGCTGCCACTGAGCTTGAACTTGCGCTCCCGAGCGCCGGCGGGTGCCTCGATGGGCGGCGTCGTGGCCAGCCGCTGCGGCACCGACGGCCCTGGCTTGAGCTGGTCCGCCGCGACGAACTTCAGCAGCTCGTAGTCCCCTTCGTCGATGCCGTTGTCGCCGGCGACGCTGCGCAGCACGACCTGGTCGCGCGGGGCGAACTCGACCAGGACCTCCAGCCGTTCCCCTGGGCTCAGCTGCACGCGGTCGACCGCCACCGGCGCCGCCAACAGGCCGGCGTCGCTGCCGATCACGTGGAACCGTCGCCGGTCGGCAAACTCGACGTTGTACATCCGCGCGTTGGATCCGTTGAGGATGCGGAGCCGTAGCAGCGTCGTGGTCACCTCGAAGAAGGGATCGTAGACGCCGTTGACCAGGATCTGGTCGCCCATGAGGCCCCACGTCGGCTTGGGATCTTCCTGCAGCACGCCGTTCGCGTCGAGGACCTTGTCCTGCACGATGAGCGGGACGTCGTCGACTCCGTAAGTCGACGGCAGACCCAGGGCGGCCGTCGTCGGGTCATCGACGAGGAACAGGCCCGCGAGCCCCCGGTACACGTGTTTAGCGGTGTTGCCGTGTGGATGCGGGTGGTACCAGGAGGTAGCGGCCGGCTGGTCGATCGTCCAGTGCGGGGACCAGGTGGCACCCGGTTGGATCATCTGGTGCGGGCCGCCGTCCATCACCGCAGGCAGCCGCATGCCGTGCCAGTGGACCGTGCTCGGCTCGCCGAGCTGGTTGTGGACGCGCATCGCGACGCGGTCGCCACGCATCGCGCGGATCGTCGGGCCGAGGAAGGCGCCGTTGAAACCCCACGTCGTAGTCGGCTTGCCTGGGAGCAACTCCACCTGACCGGCCCGCATCGTCAACGGAAACTGCTTCGTGCCGTCCGCCGCTACGGTCGGCTCCAGCAACGGCGGTACCCTGAGCCGATTGGCGAAGGCCAGCGTGCCGGAGTTTCCCTTCGAACCCGAACCCGGGTTACCACAACCGGCGAGGGCGGCCAGCCCTGCGAACGCAAGAAGATCACGACGCTTCATGCAGAAGATCATTCCTGGCCCGACGGAGCGCTACAACGGGGGTCCGACCCGGAGGCCACCCTGACAGTCCGATGCGGTAAGCCCCTACTGGGCCGGCCGCACGCCAAGATCAGGCGCTTTTTTGAGGCCGTTGTCGAATCCTACGAGGAGGATCTGAGTCGCCCGCCGGAAAGTCGTCCCTATTGCTGGAGGCGCGCGGCGGACACTGGTGATCGCGGTGTCCGGTAAGGATTCTGGCTGCATCTCGCGGCAGAGCTGGCCTGCGTCAAGCCCAGTCACCGCGCACGCCTGCTGTACCGGGTCAAGGTACCCCGTGTCCGCAAAGTTGAGCAGCTCAGCACATAGTCACCCTCCCATCGCGCCAAGCCTGGGAGCCGCGGATGCCCTGTCTGTCAGGGTGAGTTGAGGCCAGCGGCTCATAGCAAGTCCGCCGGGCAGGGCGAGTTCAGGATCGAGAAGCGTTGAATACTGCTGTTGGCGTCGCGAGGGCCCAGGATGGGGTCATGAGTGGCAAGAAGGGTCCGGCGTTCAGGCGGGCCGCGGGCACGTCGGTCGTTCACGCCGGGGGGAGCTGCCCCCTGGTCCTGGACACTTGAACCTTGGATCGTGATGGTCGGG
>NZ_JBEYER010000209.1:1970-2389 GCF_040634005.1 Micromonospora sp. NPDC007271 | reverse complement strand
ACTGCACTCGGGAGGGTGTGGGAGAGTAGGACACCGCCGGACAATCTTCCAGTCAAGGGCCGCCCGAGTAGGGTCGGCCCTTGACTGCGTTAGCGTCTTGGTGACGCATTCAGGAAGGATGTACCTGTGAGTTCTGAACCGCAGGGCGGGGATCGCCCCCGTCGTTACGAGGACCGCGCCGAGCGTGGGCAGGGGCGCGATGACGCCCGCCGCGACGAGCGATCCTCGTACCGGGGTGGCCGCGACGGGAGCCCGCGCGGCACTGACCGCCCGGAAGGCTTCCGGTCGGGTCCCCGTGACGGCGGTTTCCGGGGCGGTGACCGCCGCGACTCGGGCTCCCGCACGAGCCCCCGTGAGGGCGGCTTCCGCGGCGACGACCGCCGCGAGGGTGGCTTCCGCCGGGACGACCGCGAGGGTGG
>NZ_JBEYER010000209.1:1775-1874 GCF_040634005.1 Micromonospora sp. NPDC007271 | reverse complement strand
GTGGCTTCCGCGGCGGTGACCGCCGTGAGGGTGGCTTCCGCGGTGGCGACCGTGAAGGTGGCTTCCGCGGCGGTGACCGCCGTGAGGGTGGCTTCCGCG
>NZ_JBEYER010000209.1:0-1676 GCF_040634005.1 Micromonospora sp. NPDC007271 | reverse complement strand
GGTGGCGACCGTGAAGGCGGGTTCCGCGGCGGTGACCGCCGTGAGGGTGGCTTCCGCGGTGGCGACCGTGAAGGCGGGTTCCGCGGCGGTGACCGCCGTGAGGGTGGCTTCCGGGGCGGTGACCGCCGTGAGGGCTTCCGCCGGGATGAGGGCCGCCCGGGCTTCCGGGGTGGCCGTGAGCGTACCGAGCGGGACGGGGAGCGCCGTGGCTACGACGAGCGGCGCCGAGACGACCGGTCGGAGCGCGCCGAGGGGCGTGAGGGCGAGCGGGTCGTCGCGCCGGCGCTGCCGGACGAGGTGGTCGCCAGCGACCTCGACTCCGCCGTCCGGGCCGAGCTGCTGTCGCTGGCCAAGCCGGTGGCGGAGAGCGTCGCCCGGCACCTGGTCGCGACTGGCCTGCTGATCGACGACAACCCGGCGGAGGCGCTCGCGCACGCGCTGGCCGCCCGCCGGCTCGCCTCGCGTATCGCCGCGGTGCGGGAGGCGGTCGGGCTGGCCGCGTACCACGCCGGGGAGTGGCAGACCGCCATCGCCGAGCTGCGGACGTACCACCGGATGTCCGGGTTGCAGAGCCACCTTGCGGTGCTCGCCGACTGCGAGCGGGCGCTGGGCCGCCCGGAGCGGGCGATCGACCTGTTCCGGGGCGCGGACCGGGAGAAGCTCGACCAGCCGGTCGCGGTCGAGCTGCTGATCGTCGCCGCCGGGGCGCGGGGCGACCTCGGGCAGAAGGACGCGGCCGTGGCGATGCTGCAGGTCCCTGAGCTGACCACCGACTCGACGGAGCCGTGGGCGGCGCGGCTGCGCTACGCGTACGCGGACGCGCTGCTGGCCGTGGGCCGGCGCGAGGAGGCACGGGAGTGGTTCTCCCGGGCTGCCGACGTGGACGCCGAGGGCGAGACCGACGCCGCCGAGCGGCTGCTCGAACTCGACGGCGTGGTCATCGAGGGCGACGACGAGGACGACGAGGAGCTCGCGGCCGGCCCGGGTACCCCCGGCGCCGTGCCCGCCGAACCGGACGCCGACCTCACCGGCGCCGGACGAGGCGACGACGAGGACGACGACCTGGACGAGGACGACGATCTCGACGGTGACGCCGACACGCTCGACGCCGACGAGGTTGACGACGAGGACGACGACCTCGACGGTGATGCGGGCCCGCGGGCCCAGGACGGCGGCCCCGACGGGTCCGCCGACCCCGGGTACCGCGACCGGAACGGCGCCGACCTCGGCGACGACGAGCTGACCGACGCCGAGGCGGGGTCGCTCGTCGCCGATGTGCGCGCCGACGCGGCGACCGGCCTCTCGGACACCGTGGGGGGCGCCACCCCGGCTGCCGCCGAGGGTGGCGACCCGGAGTCGGGCCGCGGGGCGGAGGCGGATCGCCGGTGACCGCTAGCGCCGGGGAGCGGCTGGTCGACGGGTACGCCCTGGTCGTCTTCGACCTGGACGGGGTGATCTACCTGATCGACCGGCCGATCCCCGGTGCGGTCGAGGCGGTCGGCCGGCTGCACGCCGAGGGCCGGGCGGTCGCGTACGCGACGAACAACGCCTCGCGCCGGTCCAGCGAGGTGGCGGACCTGCTCACCGGTCTGGGCGTACCGGCCCGGGCGGAGGAGGTGCTCACCTACGACGGCCCGCCCCCCCCCCAGCGTGTGGGCCCGCGGGGCGCCCGCGCG
>NZ_JBEYER010000208.1:0-2393 GCF_040634005.1 Micromonospora sp. NPDC007271 | reverse complement strand
ATCCTCCGGAGGATCCCAATGGTCGGTGCGGACCTTTGCCTCGGCGATCTGCACGGACTCCTGGCACGGGCGCGTCTCCGCCGGATTGTCGCCGGTGAGCAGGAATCCGGCGGCGACGCACCCGCCGAACCCCAGCAGCGTCGCAGCAGCCGCGCCGAACACAGCCACCAGCAGCCGACTGCGCGTCTTCATGGTCGTGAGGATACGACTTCTCGCCCCCGCCCCTCGTCCAGAGGCCGATCGCATCTGGCTCAACGAACTACCAGTTCACTTCCGTGATCGCTTGACCGGCAACCAGCTGTTGAGCAGAGATTCCAGCCTTGGCATCAGGCGGGGACCGAAGATGCACGTGGCCGAAGGTGCCTTCGGTCATGTCCTCGGTGAGGAAGGCGTAAAAGTCGCCGTCGGGAAACACGTCGGCCGGCCACACCTGCCTCGCCGGCCACAGCGCTGCTGGTTCCACAAGATCGCCAACGTGCTCAACGCGCTGCCCAAGTCCGCCCAGCCCGGCGCGAAGGCGGCGCTTGCCGAGATCTGGAACGCCGAGGACCGCGACCACGCCCAGGCCGCCGCCAGGACGTTCGCCGACACGTACGGAACCAAGTGGCCCAGGGCCGCCGCGAAGATCACCGACGACCTCGACGTGCTGCTCGCGTTCTACGACTACCCGGCCGAGCACTGGATCCACCTGCGCACCACCAACCCGATCGAGTCCACCTTCGCCACGATCCGGCCCCGTCGGCGGGTCACCAAGGGACCCGGCTCCCGCGCTGCCGGCATCGCCTGCCTTCAAGCTCATCGAGTCCGCCCAACGCCGCTGGCGCGCCGTCAACGCACCCCACCTCGTCGCCCTCGTCCGCGCCGGCGCCGACAAAGGCCGCATCGTCGAACGACCCGCCGACCAACCTGACCACGAGTCAGGTGATGACGCTCAAGCCGCGTGAACGCTCAATCTGTGGATGGCTAACGAGATCTGCCCGCTGACGGCCACCGACCTCCCGGCGGTGGTGACCACGTGGCGTGGTTAAAGACAAGGAGAGCCGCGACGCGCCCCAGCCGGCGTGCCGGCGGTCGGCGATGTGATGGAGCCGCTTCGGCCGCGCGTTCTGGGACAGCCGCCGGCTGACCGCGGCTTGAGCAGATCGCCGAATCGGTCGCGTGCTCGGTCTGGTTCGCACCACGCCGGTGTTGAGTAGGTGGGATCGGGGGCCGATGAGAAATGGCGCCGACAGTAGTCTGAGTACGGTGCGGTGAAAACGTGCTGCGCGCATCAAGGGAGAGCAACGGGATGAGACCACTTCGATACTCGATCAACGTCACACTCGACGGCTGCTGCCATCACGAGGCAGGGCTTCCCCCCGACGAGGAGTCGATGCGCTACTGGACCGCGGAGATGGAACGAGCCGATGCCGTGCTATTCGGCCGAGTGACCTACGAGATGATGGAGTCGGCGTGGCGGCAGCCGGCCACGGGCACGTGGCCTGACTGGATGGATGAGTGGGAGATCCCGTTCGCCGAGACCATCGACCGGGCGAAGAAGTACGTCGTGTCGAGCACGCTGAGCGGGGTCGATTGGAATGCCGAGCTGGTGCGAGGTGACTTGGGGCAAGCGGTTCAGCGGCTCAAGCAGGAGCCAGGCGAGGGCCTGTTCGTAGGTGGCGTGGCGCTCCCCCTGGCGTTGGCAGATCTGGGACTGATCGACGAGTACGTGTTCCTTGTGCAGCCGGTCCTTGCCGGACACGGGCCGACGTTGCTCGCCGGTCTGCGCGAGCGCATCCAGCTCGAGCTCGTGGATCGCCATCAGTTCCGGTCGGGGGCGGTCGCCCTGCGATACCGGCCCACGCGAGTAACGGCTTGACGTGATTTGTCCTGGCACGTTGGCCGCTGCCTCGCGACGGAACGACGGTTCTCGCGCCTGATGCGAGGGTCCGGACCGTCCCAAGCCTGCTCCCCACGTGCTTCACGATCCCCTGCCCGCGACCGCGGCGCCACCCGGCGCCTTGGCGCTTCGCCTCGGCACGTCTCCAACCACAGCACCAAGGCTGACGCTCACTCAGCGTGGCCGGTGCGTTGAGACACGGCGCGCACGACCGGCGGCAGATGTGCATCTCCGATCAGCCAGCGAGATCGTTCCCTCCTGGCGTTGTTGCCGAGATCGGGACAACCCCTGAGAGGGTGCCGCAGCCATGCTGTGGCGTGTTGCGGCAGCGGTTGGCCGCCGTAGTAGTTGGTCGATACTGTGCGTCGGTGACCCGTGCACAGCTCACCGCCCAGTTGGTGGTTGACGGTCGCGTTCCGCAGGCATTGGCGCTGTCGCCGGACGGCAAGTGGGTCGCCTACGTGGTCGCCCCGGTCGGGCGGGCTGGTGATCACCCGGTCAGCGAACTCTGGGT
>NZ_JBEYER010000207.1:0-2413 GCF_040634005.1 Micromonospora sp. NPDC007271 | reverse complement strand
CGCCCTGGCCCTGCTGGCTGCCACGCTGACCCGCGATCCGCGGGCGATCGCGGCGCGACGGCGGTGCGCTCGGCCGCGTGCCGGCGACGGGCGGCGTTGCGGTAGCGGAGCACCTGGACCGCGCCGAGCGCCCAGAGCAGGTACTGCACGGCGAACGCCCAGCGGAACGCCGCCAGTGGCGGGGTGCTCCGGCCGGCCGGGGTGGCCAGGTCGAGCACCACTCCGACGGCCAGCACCACCAGGATCGAGGCGACGAAGCCGCCGACGTTGACGATCCCGGTGGCGCTGCCGATCCGGTGCACCGGGTTGGACGTGCGCGCGTAGTCGAAGCCGATCACTGAGCCGGGGCCGTTGACCGCCAGGACCACGACGAGGGCCACCAGCAGCCAGTGCGGGGCGCGTCCCGGCCAGGCCAGCACGACCGCCCACACGGCGGCGGTGCTCAGGGTGATCGCGAAGACCAGCACCGAGCGGTGGAACGGGTGCCGGGCGCAGAGGTACGCGATCACCGGGCCACAGACCAGCATCACCACGGTCATCAGGGTGAGCAGGGACGCCGCCGCCGTGGGCGAGAAGCCCTGCCCCTGCACCAGGAACGGGTAGCCCCAGAGCAGCGCGAACACCGTGCCGGAGAACTGGGTGACGAAGTGGGTCCACAGGCCGAGCCGGGTGCCCGGCTGGGCCCAGGCCTCGGCGAGCTGCCGGCGTACGGCCGTCAGATCGGGGGCGACGGCGGCGAGGTGCTCGGTGTGCGGGGTGTCGCGTACCGCGACGAGGACCACCAGCAGCACGGTCGCGCCGAGCGCCGCGGCGGTGAGGAACGCGGGCGTCCAGCCGACGTGGTGCAGCAGCGCCACCAGGGGTACGGCGCCGAGCACCGCGCCGAGCTGCCCGACGGTGCCGGTGAGCTGCACGAGCAGCGGGTTGCGCCGCCCGGGGAACCAGAACGCCACGATCCGCAGCACGCTGATGAAGGTCGCCGCGTCGCCGAGTCCGACCAGCACGCGGGCGGCGACGGCGAGGCGGACGTCGGTGGCGAGCGCGAAGCAGAGCTGGCCGGCGACCATCAGCACACCGCCGGCGAGCAGCATCCGGCGAGAGCCGAACCGGTCGAGCAGCACCCCGACCGGCACCTGCATGGCCGCGTACACGGCGAGCTGGGCGACGGTGAAGGTGGCCAGCGTGGCGGCGTTGATGTGGAAACGGTCCGCCGCGTCCACCCCGGTGACGCCGAGCGAGCTGCGGTGGAAGACGGCGACCACGTACGCGGTGACAGCGACCGCGAAGACCAGGGCGGCCGGGCGGCGCCGGGCGGCAGCCTGGCGCCGGGCGGCGGAGCGGCGCGGGGCGGCGGGGTGGGGCGGGGCGGCGGGGTGGCCGGAAGCGGTCACCGCAGCGTCCGCAGCACGGTCGCGGCGTTGTCGACGTGTGCGCCGACGGCGTCGAGCCAGGCCTGCGGGTCGTCGCCGTCGAGCGCGGCGAGCTGGCCGGCGTGCTCGGCGAGCACCACCTCGGCCCAGCCGGGCGAGAGCCGGAAGCTGGCCTCGCCCATCCGCAGCTGCCGGTCACGCAGCCGGTGGTACAGCTCGGCCAGGATCTCATTGCCGGCCGCCTCGACGATGGTGGCGTGGAAGGCCCGGTCGGCGGCCATCAGAGCGGTGACGTCGCCTGCCGCGTGTGCACGGCGCATCTCGTCCAGCCAGCGGGCCAGGTCGGCCTTGATCTCAGCCCGACGGGGCCAGACCCGTTCGGCGGCGTGCAGTTCGACCAGGCGCCGCGCCTCGATGACATCGGTGATCTCCCGGGCGGACACGGGCCGGATCAGCGCGCCGCGCTTCGGGTAGAGCGCCACCAGCCCCTCGGCCTCCAGGCGCAGCAGCGCCTCACGCACCGGCGTACGGGAGACCCCGGCCGCCTCGGCGATCTCGCCCTCGCTGATCAGCTGGCCGCCCGGGTAGACCTGCTCCAGGATCGCTCGCTTGAGGTGCTGGTACGCCCGCTCGGCGGCGGACGGCCCGGCGGTACGCGCCGAGGCACTGGGATGCGTCATGTATCTATGATGCGTTCGAGGAGTGGAAGGGCGCCGCCAGACCTGGGCGAGCGTGACCCGGCCCACTGCCCGCCTGACATCCGCGCCATCGTTGATCGACTCGGTGTGCGGGATGTGGCGGCATCGACGCGTGCCGGATGACGCGGTTTGCGCAACATCGCGCGGACCATCCGGGCATGACCCCTGGCCCTCGGGGCCTTTGATCCTCGGTGTCCGATTTGTCGGTGTAGCCAGCGGGTCCTCGGCCGGAATGCCGGGCGGCCGGGGGTCGTTGAACACCCGTGAACGGCCGAGGAAGGCCCCCCGCTGGTGAGCGCGGGGGCGGGCCCGGAATGTTGGCGGGCGGTCGGTCGTTACACATGG
>NZ_JBEYER010000206.1:0-2614 GCF_040634005.1 Micromonospora sp. NPDC007271 | reverse complement strand
CCCGGCTCCCGCAGGAACGGCAGAGCGCAGAGCACCGCCCCCAACGCGAGTCCCCGGACCGGAATCAGCCAGCGGCTCCGGCGACGAGCGGGCGGCGGGTAGGCACCACGCTCGCGGCTGTGCTTCCCTCGGCGCAGGCCAGGGGAGCTGCTTAAGCCCGTTCTCTCCACATGCGGGCGGCCGTGCCGTTACGGGTACCGCCGCCGGTTAGACCCTGGAAGGAGGTGAGGTGTACAGGTCAACCGCGACCGCGTCAACGGATGGTGGTATCGGCTTGTGCCCGGACCGGCAGTACGAGCCGGGTGGCGGACAGGTCGAGCGCCGCGGCCACCGCCGGGTTCGGTGGCCGGTACGTCGGCTGGTCAACCTGAGCAAGGTCCAGTCGGATTCGGTGACCGGCGGGGAACGTCCAATGGTTGCCGTACAACGGCACCTGGATTAGGCCGCTGCGGGGGTCGTACCCGGTGAAGTCGAACCGGTAGGTGCCGCGACTGATCAGCACCGCCACGCCGTCAGGGGACACGTCCCACACCCGTGCGGCCAGCACCGCGGTGGAGGCACCCGGCGTGGCGGCGTACCGGGCTTGAGCGTGACCGATCCCGATGAGCGTCTGCTCCGTCGGCAGCGGTTGCGAAATGCCGGTGTAGCCATCGCTCAGGGAGGTGGTCAGCCGGGCGGACGTGCGACAGCCGGCACTGGTGGATGCGATGGTGCCGCCGGCGACGGCATCGGTGACGGCTGCGTCCGGATCGGTGGCGCCTGAGGTGGGCGGCAGGAGCACCGAACCGTTGTAGTCGATGATGAGGGTGCCCTTGGCGAGGCCCTCCGGGCTGCTCGCGCTGATCGCGTCCGTGGCGGTCGCCGCGCCCGCGCACCGTGTGGGGTAGCTGGATACCGTGGTGCGCGCGGGGCGGCCGCCGGTGATGTTCGCCTGTTGGAATCTCCACGCCTGTTCGTTGATCGCCTGCCACACGGCCGGCGGGTTCTGCGCCCGGGCGTGCCCGATGTCGCCTACGACGACGGCGACTGGCCAGTCGCGGTCCAGGCTCTTGAGGTAGGTGAACATGCGGAACGACTCCACCGGTGGAAACAGGTCATCGGTCCAGCCGGAGACGGAGAAGATCGCCGGTGTACGGCCTGTATCCCGGCCGGTGCGCCACCCGGGCTGGTAGTAGGCGGAGTGCCAGCCGCTGAACGCTGCCCTCAGCTGTCCCATGATCGGGTCGTCCACGCGGCCCGGTGCGCTGTACGGCTCCCCTGCGTCGACCCTGGCCAGCCAGGCGGTGAACGGCTCCGGCCCGTTGCTCTGCGGGCTCAGCGAGCCCTCGTCGAACACGCCGTTGGCGGTGCCGAGGCTGTACAGCCCGCCGATGTAGCTCGTCTTGGCGACGCCGATCGGGTTGCCGAGGCCGGGAGTGTCCGGCGCCCCCTGCGCCGAGGAGTACAGGTCGCTGCCCTGGTAGGGCGCACCAGAAGGCGCTCGGGACGGGCCGCCTGGGTGCCCGTTGGGCATCAGCGCGTAGGCCAGGTCGGTCCACGGGTACTTGGGCACGGCGACCCGCAGACGCAGCCGCGGCAAGCCGGGAAAGTCACTCCAGTACTCGCTGCCAGCCTGCGCGGCGGCCTGCAGCCAGCTCTCCCCGCCGCCGTAGGAGCCGCCGCTGACCGCGACCTGGTCGGGGTTGATGTCGGGGTAGGTGAGAGCGACCAGGGCGGCGAGCCACTGGGTGTCGCGGATCTCGACGTCCTTGTTCTTGACCCGGATGGTGCCCGTCGGCGGGCAGGCCGACCCGCCGGGCGGCAGGCACGTCGGCGCGACACCGGCCGGTGTCGACGGCTGATGGCTGGCTGTCGGGCCGTTGTCGCGGAAACCGCGAGCGGTGTAGGTGAGCACGTAGTAGCCGTGTTCGGCGAACCACTGGTTGTTCCAGTGGTACTTGTCCGCCCCGTCGGCGACTTCCGAGGTGGATTCCCACTCGTGCTTGTCGTTGCCGAAGCCGTGCAGCAGCACGATCAAGGGGTGCGTGTCGCCGGTGCCGGGCATGGGCCGGGTGACGTCCACGTCCAGCGGTATGCCGTCAAAGCTGGGCACCTGCGCCGAGCAGATCGTCGCCCCACCCGGATACGCCGCACAGTTGGCCCTCAGCGCCGCGCCAGGCGGCGCGTCGCCCGCCGCAGCCGTGGTGGTGGACGCTGACCCGGCCAGGATCGCGACCAGGGCAAGCGTGCCAGTGAGGGCCGTCCGGCCCCGTCCCCTACGCGTTGGTGTCACGGTGCTCCAGCCCTTCTACCTGCCCCCGATCCCTCTCCTACTGAGGTTCATCTCTGGATTGGTCGGCTCCGCAACAGCCCGTCACCGTCGTGGATGCCGCGACGAACGCGGGGTGGTGTCCACCGGTCTGCCGGCGGACACCACCCCGCATCCGGGTAGTTGGTCAGGTCACTTGGTGTCGGTTGCGGTGAGGGTGAACGGGACCGCGGCGCCCAGCCACAGTTGGGTGAGGAACCTGGAACAGCTGGGTGACGATGCCCACGACATGCGGGGTTGCCATCGAGGTGCCGCTGATCGTGTTGAACGTGCCGAGGTCCAGCGGCCCGGGGCCGTTGCGCGGGT
>NZ_JBEYER010000205.1:0-2859 GCF_040634005.1 Micromonospora sp. NPDC007271 | reverse complement strand
CTTTACCAGTATTGACACCGGAACAGCGCACCGCGGCGCTGGCCAAGGCGGCCGAGGCACGCACTGCGCGGTCGAAGCTGCTCGCATCCGTCAAGTCCGGCGAACTCAGCGTCGCTGACGTTCTCGCCAATACCGGCCCCCGGCGGGAGAACCTCTGTCATCGCACGAATTCGGCGGCACCGTTGGCCAGATCGAGCAGCGGTGCCGGGGCGACGCCCAGGGCCAGGGTGGCCAGCACGCCGAGCGTCAGGGCCGCCGAGGTCAGAGCGCCCGGGACGGTGACGGTCGGGGTGGTGTCACCGGGCTCGGAGAGCCACATCATCACCACGACCCGCAGGTACGGGAAGGCCAGCACCATGCTGGTCAGCACACCGGCGATCACCAGCCAGGCCTGGTTCGCGTCCAGCGCCGGCGCGAAGATCGCGAACTTGCTGGTGAACCCACTGGTCAGCGGGATACCGGCGAAGGCCAGCAGGATGAAGGTGAAGATCGCGGCGAAGAACGGCGAACGGCGGCCCAGCCCGGCCCAGCGGGACAGATGGGTGGCCTCTCCGTCGGCGTCCCGCACCAGGGTCACCACGGCGAACGCGGCGAGCACCGAGAAGCCGTACGCGACCAGGTAGAACATCGTGCCGGAGAGCCCCTCCTTGCTCGGCGCCAGCACGCCCACCAGCAGGTAGCCGGCGTTCGCGATCGACGAGTACGCCAGCAGCCGCTTGATGTCGGTCTGGGTGACCGCCAGCACCGCGCCGACCAGCATGGTCAGCACCGCCACCGCGCCGAGCACCGGGATGAAGTCCCAGGCGGCCCCGGAGAAGGCGACGTGGAAGACCCGCAGCAGGGCGCCGAAGGCGGCGACCTTGGTGCAGGCGGCCATGAAGCCGGTCACCGGGGTCGGGGCGCCCTGGTAGACGTCCGGCGTCCAGACGTGGAAGGGCGCGGCGGCGGCCTTGAAGAGCAGGCCGATGGCGAGCAGCGCCATGCCGGCGTAGAGCAGCACCTGGCTGGACGACGAGTCGCCGACCGCCGCGTGCACGGTGGCGAAGTCGACGCCGGCCGCCCGGTCCGGCAGGCCCGAGGTGAAACCGTAGATCAGCGCCACACCGAACAGGAAGAACGCCGAAGCGTACGCACCGAGCATGAAGTACTTCAGCGCGGCCTCCTGGCTCAGCAGCCGCCGGCGGCGGGCCAGCGCGCAGAGCAGGTAGAGCGGCAGCGAGAAGACCTCGAGCGCGATGAACATGGTCAGCAGGTCGTTCGCCGCCACGAAGATCAGCATGCCGCCGATCGCGAACGTGGTCAGCGGGTACACCTCGGTGCTGCCGCCGGTCCGCTCGGCCTGCCGCCGGTCGTCGACCGATTCGGCGGTGACCGCGGCGTGGGCCACGAACGCCCCGCCCCGCTCCACCGCGCGCTCACCGATCAGCAGCAGCGCCATCGCGGCCAGGATGAGGATCGCGCCCTGGAGGAAGAGCGTGGGCCCGTCCACCGCGATGGCGTGCCCGGCGGTGATCAGCCGGTCGTCGGCGTTGAGGATGACCATGGTCAGTGCGGCGAGCACGGCCGCGAGGGCGAGCAGCAGCTGCACCGGGTTGCGCAGCCGCCGCGGGACGAACGCCTCGACCAGAACGCCGACCAGGGCGGCGCCCAGCATGATCAGGATTGGAGCGAGCGCCGCGTAGTCGATCGACGGCAACTTCAACTCGGTCATTTTGCGGCCTCCTGGACGCTGCCGACCGTCGGGGCGGGGTCGGTGCGACCGACGTCCTGCATGGTCGCCTTGATGGCGGGGTTGATGACATCGGTGACCGGCTTGGGATAGAAGCCGAGCAGCACGATCAGCGCGATCAGCGGGGCGACCACGACCTTCTCGCGCAGGCTGAGGTCACGGCGCATGCCGTCCACCTCGGCCAGGGCCGGGTTGAGGGTGCCCTGGGTGGTGCGCTGCACCATCCACAGCACGTACGCCGCGGCCAGGATGATGCCGAGCGTGGCGACCACCGCGACCGGCTTGTTGGTGGTGAACGTGCCGATCAGCACCAGGAACTCGGAGACGAACGGCGCGGTGCCGGGCAGCGCCAGCGAGGCGAGACCGGCGAAGAAGAGCACCCCCGCCAGCACCGGCACCAGCTTGCCGGCGCCGCCGAAGTCGCTGATCAACGCCGAGCCGCGGCGGGCGATCAGCATGCCCACCACCAGGAAGAGCAGGCCGGTAGCCAGCCCGTGGTTGAGCATGTAGAGCACTGCCCCGGTGCCGGCCTGGGTGGTGAAGGCGAAGATGCCGACCCCGATGAAACCGAAGTGCGCGATCGAGGTGTACGACACCAGGCGCTTGAGGTCGTTCTGCCCGACCGCCAGGAGCGCGGCGTAGATGATGCCGATCAGGCCCAGCGCCAGCGCCCACGGGGCGAACCACTTCGACGCCTCGGGGAAGAGCGGCAGGCAGTACCGCAGGATCCCGAAGGTGCCGACCTTGTCCAGCACGCCGACCAGCAGCGCCGCCGCACCGGCCGGGGCCGCGCCACCGGCGTCCGGCAGCCAGGTGTGGAACGGGAAGAACGGCGCCTTGATCGCGAACGCGACGAAGAAGCCGAGGAAGAGCCAGCGGGCCGTGGTGGTGGCGATCTCGGCCTGGCTCAGCGCCTGCCAGTCGAAGGTCTTCCCGCCGACCACCCAGAGGCCGATCACCGCGGCCAGCATGAACAGACCGCCGACCAGGGAGTACAGGAAGAACTTGACCGCCGCGTACTGCCGCTGGTGGCCGCCGTAGCTGCCGATGAGGAAGTACATCGGCACCAGCATGACCTCGAAGAACACGTAGAAGAGGAAGACGTCGGCGGCCGCGAAGACGCCGATCAT
>NZ_JBEYER010000204.1:0-2872 GCF_040634005.1 Micromonospora sp. NPDC007271 | reverse complement strand
GTACGTGTCACACCTGCACCGCGACCACTTCGACGCGAAGCACCTGCGCGACGACGGCTCGTGCGCGGAGTTGCGCCGCTACGGCTTACGCGTTGGTTCGCCGTTGGACGGACACCGCGTAGACGAGTAGGGCGGGAGGCTGATCGGCGCGTCGTGGTGGGGCTTCCGGGCGGTGCTTGGTGACGACGGCCTTGCCTGCGAGGTGCCCGGTCCTGGAAGTGTCGGATCGCGTCCGCCGCCTCGACAAGGGGGTAGGTGCGTGCCCTGGTCGCACCGCGCCGCTGTCGCCCGGCGGTGTCGAAGGCGTGCCGGAGGAGTGCCCTCGTCCTCGCCGGCCGTCGACGCGGCTGAGTTGCCGGTCTACGGAATCGGACTCGGCACCTAGGAGAAGAAGAGCCTGGCCAAGGTGGGCCAGACGGTCCAGAACGGCGGGGTCGGACCCTCGTACCCGCCGAGCACGAGCACTGACAGGATGATCGCCGCGCCGGGAAACAGGACAACCGCGGCCGGCACCGCCACGCGCAGCAGCAACGGACGGTGACGACCGCTCAGCATGTGGAACGCGACCGCGCCGGTCAGCGCGCCGAGGAGGGCACCGATCAGCGTGCCGGCAGCGACCCCGGCGGGCGTCGCCCGGTAGAAGGTCACCACCGGACCGCCCGCGTCGTGGGTGTATTCCGCCACCAGGTCCCCCCGCTCGGCACTCCAACTGGCGCACGGGTATTCCGTCAGGCCGCGAAAGTGCCGCCAGCCATGCGCCGCCGCGTTGGCGCGGGTGGCCCGGCCCGGCCCGCAGTCGATGACCTCGGGGGCGTACTCGCGGAGCGGCTCGTAGTTGACCTCTACGAAGCCGGCACCGTAGCTCTCGTCACCGAGGCGTGATCCGTACTCATAGTCGCGCCGGTCCCGTTCGCCGGCAGGAGTGACCCCCGGGACGATCTCCTGCGCCCAGCCCAACGCCTCAGCGTTGCTCGGCAGCGGGGCCGGGTCGCGACCGCCGATCCACGAGCCGACGGTGGCACCGACGATGGCCAGGAGCAACGCTCCCAGCACCACAACTCCCACTCCGGCCCGCCCTTGGGGGTTGTCCATCGCCACACCGCCTCCTCGACCCCGGGAAGGATAGCGTCCATCGATGACCCCGCCCGGGCGCCTCATAATTTTCGAGGACCACAAGCCCATGATCGTCTAGGAGGGTCGGCGTGTTCCGGGGCTTCGAGCCAGCCTGAACCTTGTGTGCGGAATGGGGTGTGGAAACCGCAGGGTGCGCTTCAGCGCGTCTCCTCGATCGCCTGCTCCGTGGCGCGGCGTACGTCGTCGAGCAGGATCTCCATGTCGCGGCGGGTGGTGCTCCTGCGATCGTGAGCCGGCACGGGCAGCCGGCGGTAGGTAGCGGAAGCAGAAGATGGAGAGTTCGACCGGGGCGAGCAGTTCGAAGTCGGCGCTGGCGTCGACGAGTTCGGCGAGGTGACGGGCGCAGTCGAGGTTGCCCTCGATCGCGTCGCCGACCGCTCGCGAACCGGCGTGCGCCAGCGCCATCCAGACCTTGAGAGCCCGGAAGCGCCGGGACAGATCCGGCCCGTAGTCCCAGAAGGCGAAGGCCTCGGCCGGCTCGGTCTGCACGACCCGGATGAAGTCGGCGTCCACGCTGAAGGCGGGCCGCGCCGCCTCGGGGTCGCGGTAGATGAGGCAGCCGCAGTCCGCGGGCAGGTAGAGCCACTTGTGCGGGTCGAGGGCGATCGAGTCGGCCTCCGACATGCCGTCGAAGAGCGGCCGGGCCGAGGGGGCAAGCCGTGCGAAGCCGCCATAGCACGCGTCGACGTGCATCCCGTACTGCCGCGCGACCGCCGCGATCTCGGCGAGCGGGTCGACCGCGCCGGTGACGACGCTTCCGGCGTTCGCCACCACACAGAGTGGTTCCGCCCCGGCGGCCCGGTCCTCCTCGATGGCGTCAACGAGGGCACCGACGTCCATCCGGAAGCCGGCGTCCACCGGGATCTCGCGCACGTTCGCCCGGCCGATGCCGAGCAGCGCGGCGGCCTTGTGGATCGAGTGGTGGGTCTCGGTGGAGGCGTAGACGCGCAGCGGCGCGGGGTGCGCGGCCGTACCGTGGGTGGCGACCGCGTCGCCGCAGTGGCGGTGCCGTGCGGCGGCGAGCGCGGTGAAGTTGGCCATCGAGCCGCCGCTCATGAACAGGCCCCCGGCGCCCGGGTCGCAGCCGAGAATCTCCTTGATCCAGTCGATGGCCACGTGCTCCAGCTCAGTGGGAGCCGGGGCCGACCGCCACGCGGTGAGGTTCGGGTTCAGCGCCGACGCGAGGAAGTCGGCCACCGCGGCGACGGCGGTGCCCGGTGCCGAGACGTACCCGAAGAAGCGGGGGGTGCCCGTTCTGCCGGATGCCTGGCACGACCACGTCACGAAATACCGTGAGCAGGTCGGTGAAGTCACGGCCCTCGACGGGCAGCGGCTCGGCGAGCACCTGCTTCAGCGCGGCGGCGGAGGTTCGCGGGGCGATGGGCAGGTCCCGGATCGAGTCGTGGTGGGCGGCGACCCACTCGACGGCACGCCCACCCATGTCCCGGATCTGTTCGGCCGAGGGGTCCAGGGCGGAGCCGACGTCGCGCCGATCGGGCGGGGCGGATGTCATGGCCCGGAGGATAGTGTCGGGCGTTCGCCCGCGCTGCCCCTGCCCAAGCGCAGCGCCGTCTGGGGTGACGGCACGGTCGAGTGCGGCTGGGCCAGCAACCCGGTACAGGTCAGCGTCGGCAGCAACCTCGGCGACTCCCTGTTCGGCTCGCCGCGGGCGATCACTGGGTAAGGAAGGTAGCCAGGCCGTCGAGGACGCGTGCGATGTCGGTGTCGTTGTTGTATG
>NZ_JBEYER010000203.1:0-3089 GCF_040634005.1 Micromonospora sp. NPDC007271 | reverse complement strand
GGGTACCGGTCGGGGTGCCCGAACCCGAGCGGGCGCTCTCCCTCGCCGCCGCGGCGGGCTACACGCTGCCCGCCGACGACGAGCCGGGGCTGCGACTACGGGACGACCTGGCCCCGCCGAGCCCGACCGGAGCAGCTGTGCCCCGCTCCGCGCCGACGGTCACCGGCACGGCGCCGGAGCACCCGCCCGCCGGGCCGGCCGGCGACTACGTGGTGGTGCATCCCGGCTCGTCAGTGCCGGCCCGGGCCTGCCCGGCGGACCGCTGCGCCGAGATCGTGGCCGCGCTCGTCGCCGACGGGTGGCGGGTCCTGGTCACCGGCGGGCCCGACGAGCGCGACCTGACCGCGCGGGTCGCGGCCGGCGGCGGCACCGATCTCGGCGGGGCGACCGACCTGGCCGGGCTCGCCCGGCTCATCTCCGGCGCCCGGTGCCTGGTGGTCGGCAACACCGGGCCGGCGCACCTCGCCGCCGCCGTCGGCACCCCGGTGGTCAGCCTGTTCGCGCCCACCGTCCCGTTCGGACAGTGGGTGCCGTACCGGGTGCCGGTCGTCCGGCTCGGCGACGCCGGAGCGGCCTGCCGGGACACCCGGGCCGCCGTCTGCCCGGTCGCCGGGCACCCCTGCCTGAGCGGCCTCGACCCGGGTGCCGTGGTCGCAGCCGTACGCCTGCTCGCCCCCACGCCGCCGGACTAGCCGCAGCCCGCCCGCCCCCGCCCGCTGTGATCCTGAGGAGAGGCATGAACGTTCTGCTGTGGCACGTACACGGCTCCTGGACGACGTCGTTCGTGCACGGGAGACACCGCTACCTGGTGCCGGTCACGCCGGACCGCGGCCCGTACGGGCTGGGCCGCGCCCGGACGTACGCCTGGCCGGCGAACGCCGTCGAGGTGACCCCGCAGGAGCTGGCGCGGGCCGAGGTCGACCTGGTGATCCTGCAACGGCCCGAGGAGCTGGAGCTGGCGCAGCGGTGGCTGGGCCGCCGCCCCGGCCGGGACCTGCCCGCGATCTACGTCGAGCACAACACCCCCAAGGGCGACGTGCCGAACACCCGGCACCCGATGGCCGACCGGGACGACCTGCTCATCGCCCACGTCACCGGATTCAACGAGCTGTTCTGGGACAACGGCGGCACCCGCACCGCCGTCATCGAACACGGCATCGTGCCGCCGAAGGCGGAGTGGACCGGCGAGCTCGACCGCCTCGCGGTGGTCACCAACGAGCCGGCACGCCGCTGGCGGGTCACCGGCACGGACCTGATGCCGCGCTTCGCCGCGGTCGCCCCGCTGGACGTCTACGGCATGGGCGTGGCGGGGCTGGCCGACCGGCTCGGGCTGCCGCCCGACCGGCTGGCCGGCCACGACGACCTGCCGCAGGACCGGATGCACGAGGAGCTGGCCCGGCGGCGGGCGTACCTGCACCTGTGCCGGTGGACCTCGCTAGGGCTGAGCCTCATCGAGGCGATGGCCATCGGCATGCCGGTGGTCGCGCTGGCCGTGACCGAGGCGGTGGACGCCGTACCACCGGACGCGGGCGTGCTCGCCACCCGGGTCGACACGCTGGTCGAGGCGGCGCGCTGGCTCGCCACCGACCGCGACGCGGCGTACCGGCTGGGGGCACGGGCGCGCGAGGTGGCGAAGGAACGCTTCGGGCTCGACCGGTTCCTCGCCGACTGGGACCGGCTGATGGAGGAGGAGACATGCGCATCGCGATGATTTCGGAGCACGCCAGCCCGCTCGCCGTCCTCGGGGAGGAGGACGCCGGCGGCCAGAACACCCACGTGGCGGAACTCGCCGCCGCGCTGGTCGGCGCGGGACACGACGTGCGCGTCTACACCCGCCGCGACTCCACCACGCTGCCCGACGCGGTGTCCGCCCCGGACGGCTACCGGGTCTGCCACGTGCCGGCCGGTCCCGCCCGGCGGGTGCCGAAGGACGAACTGCTGCCGTACATGGGCGAGTTCGGCCGCTGGCTGGCCGAGGCCTGGCGACGCGGCGACTGGACCCCGGACGTGGCGCACGCGCACTTCTGGATGAGTGGGCTGGCCACCGTGCACGCCGGCCGGCGGACCGGGGTGCCGACGGTGCTGACGTACCACGCGCTCGGCACCGTCAAGCGGCGGCACCAGGGCGCGCGGGACAGCAGCCCACCGGGGCGGATCGGTTACGAGCGGGCGCTCGGCCGGGCCGTCGACCGGGTCGTCGTGCAGTGCGAGGACGAGGTCCGGGAGCTGGTGCGGATGGGCGTACCCCGGTCCCGGATGGCGCTGGTCCCCTCCGGTGTCAACCAGGACGTGTTCCGGCCGGACGGCCCGGTCGCGCCGCGCGACCCGGCCCGGCCGCGGCTCCTGACCGTCGGCCGGCTGGTGGAACGCAAGGGTTTCCTGGACGTGGTCCGGGCGCTGCCCGCGGTGCCGGACGCCGAGTGCGTGGTGGTCGGCGGCCCGCCGGCCGACCTGCTGCCCGCCGACGCGTTCGCCCGCCGGCTCACGGCGCTCGCCGAGTCGTGCGGGGTCGCCGACCGGGTCAAGCTGGTCGGCTCGGTGCCGCGGGAGGAGATGGGGTCCTGGTACCGCTCGGCGGACCTGCTGGTGGCCGCCCCCTGGTACGAGCCGTTCGGCCTCACCCCGCTCGAAGGGATGGCCTGCGGTGTGCCGGTGGTCGGCAGCAACGTCGGGGGCATCGCCGACACCGTCGTCGACGGGCTCACCGGGGACCTGGTGCCGCCGCGTGACCCCCGCGCGCTCGGCACCGCGATCCGGCGGCTCCTCGCCGACAAGGTCCGCCGTTTTGCGTACGCCACGGCGGCGCTGGACCGGATCCGCAGCCGGTACTCGTGGAAGCGCTGCGCCGAACAGCTCAGCACGGTCTACGCGACGATGACGAACGTCGCCCGGCCCACCCCGGCGGTGGCCTGATGACCCACTTCGACGCCCTCGACGCGCACCTGTCCGGCCTGGCGGCCGCGCTGCTGCCGTACCGCCGGGAGGCCGCGCGCCTCGCCGACTGGGGCACCGAACTGGCCTTGGCCCTGACGCGCGGCGGGCGGCTGCTGGTGGCCGGCAACGGCGGCAGCGCCGCCGAGGCCCAGCAC
>NZ_JBEYER010000202.1:0-3111 GCF_040634005.1 Micromonospora sp. NPDC007271 | reverse complement strand
GTTCGAACGGATCGCGCAACAGCTCCCCAACCTGCGGGTCCAGGTGCCGACGAGGAAGTCGAAGTCGCCCCTTACCGTCAGGCGGCGGCCTCGCCGGTGATCAGGTAGATCACGTGCTCACCGACGTTCACCGCGTGGTCGGCGAAGCGCTCGTAGAAGCGGCCCAGCAGGGTGGCGTCGATCGCCGTCTCCACCCCGTACGGCCAGTCGTCCCCGAGCAGTACGCCGAAGAGGCTCCGGTGCAGGTCGTCCATGGCGTCGTCGTCGGAGTCGAGCTGGGCGGCGAGGGTGGCGTCCGGCTTGGCCAGCAGCGAGGCGATCTCCTCGGCCATCCGGTCGGCGATGGCGGCCATGTCGCGGAAGACTGGCCGCAACTCGGCCGGCACCGCCGGGGAGGGGTGCCGGCGCAGCGCGGTCTTGGCGACGTGGTCGGCCAGGTCGCCCATCCGCTCCAGGTCGGCGGCCACGTGCAGGGCGGTGATCATGGCGCGCAGGTCGGAGGCGACCGGGGCCTGCCGGGCCAGCAGGTCGCAGACCCGCTCCTCCACGTCCCGGTAGAGGGCGTCGATCTCGGCATCCCCCGCGACCACCGTCTCCGCCGCCGCGCGGTCGGCGGTGAGCAGGGCTGTGGTGGCCCGGCTCAGGGCGGCGCGCACCCCCTCCGCCATGTCCACCAGCAGTTGGCTGACAATCTGCAGGTCGGCCCGGAACTCGTCGCGCATCGTCACTTCCTGGGGTCGGTGGCCGCCGGTGGCCCGGCCGGGCCGCGTACGGCGTGAGCAGGTGCGCGACCAACCGTAGGCGGGGGTGGCTCGATCCACGGTGAACCCGGGTGAACGACGCGGGACCCGTGAGTGAACTTCTTCGGAAGCGAGAGTGTTTCATCCCATTTCGACCGATCGCCAGGTGAACAATGACCCTACGATCGCCGGGTGGAATGGGCGGTGGCGGTCTCGGTGGCCGTGGTGCTGGTGGCCGGACTGGTCGCCGGGTTGCTGCTGGCCCGACACGTCGGAGCGCGGCGCCGGTCGGCGTCGCCGGGGAGCGAGGGCTCCCGTCGGAGCGCAGGGAGGCCCGAGATTCCCGACGAGCAGCAGGGCGGTCTCCCCGGGCTCGGCCGTAAGACGATCGACTCGCTCCGCGCCGGCGTGGTCGTGCTCGACCCGGACGACGTGCCCGTCCTGGTGAACCCGGCCGCGCGGGCGATGGGCCTGCTCCGTACCGGGGCGACGCCCGGCTCCATCGCGGCGCACCCGCTGATCCGTACCCTCGCCGGGCAGGTCCGGCGCACGGGCGTGCGGCGCGAGATCGAGCTGGACCTGCCGCGTGGCCGCGACAGTGCGGGGGACAACCCGCTCGGCGTGCACCTGCGAGCGATGGGCCTGGGTGCCGGCTACATCTCGGTCGAGGCGGCCGATGTCACCGAGTCGCACCGGCTGGCCCGGGTGCGGCGGGACTTCGTGGCCAACGTCAGCCACGAGCTGAAGACCCCGATCGGCGCGCTCCAGCTCCTCGCCGAGGCGTTGGTGGACGCCACCGAGCCGGCCACCGAGGGTGCGGCCGACCTCTCCGAGGACATGGTCGCCGCCCGGCGGTTCGCCGAGCGGATCCAGCACGAGTCCACCCGGTTGGGGCGGTTGGTGCAGGAGTTGCTGGAGCTGACCCGCCTTCAGGGGGCCGAGCCGCAGCCAGCCCCGGAGCCGGTCTCGGTGGACTGGGTGATCGCCGAGGTGGTCGACCGGACCCGGACCGCGGCCACCGCCCGCCGGGTGGAGATCGTCGTCGAGGGCGAGCGGGGCCTCACCCTGTACGGCAGCGACAGCCAGCTCGCCACCGCGGTGGCGAACCTGGTGGAGAACGCGATCAACTACTCGGGCGAGGGCACCACGGTCCGGGTGACCGCGCGGGCGACCGACGAGTACGTCGAGATCGCCGTGGCCGACCAGGGCATCGGCATCGCCCCGAACGAGGTCGACCGGATCTTCGAACGCTTCTACCGGGCCGACCAGGCCCGCTCCCGGTCCACCGGAGGCACCGGCCTCGGCCTGGCCATCGTCAAGCACATCGCCAGCAACCATGGCGGTCGGGTGGACGTGTCGAGCACTCTTGGGGGAGGCTCGACGTTCACCCTTCGGCTGCCCGCCCGTCCCCCGGACGACCTGGAGGCGACACTCTCCTCCGCTGAGATCGAGGCCGGCCCGGCCGAGCTTCGGTAGGTCCGACCGACAGGAAAGGAAACACCCCTTGAGTCGCGTACTGGTGGTCGAGGACGAGGAATCGTTCTCGGACGCCCTGTCCTACATGCTCCGCAAGGAGGGCTTCGAGGTGTCCGTCGCCGCGACGGGCACCGCCGCCCTCACCGAATTCGACCGGACCGGCGCCGACATCGTGCTGCTCGACCTGATGTTGCCCGAAATGTCGGGTACGGAGGTCTGTCGCCAACTCCGTCAGCGGTCGCACGTCCCGATCATCATGGTCACCGCGCGGGACAGTGAGATCGACAAGGTGGTCGGCCTGGAGATCGGGGCCGACGACTACGTGACCAAGCCGTACTCGCCGCGCGAGCTGGTGGCCCGGATCCGGGCGGTGCTGCGCCGGCAGAGCGCGGAGGCGACCGACTCGGGTACGCCGACGCTGGCCGCCGGCCCGGTCCGGATGGACATCGAGCGGCACGTGGTGACTGTCGACGGCGCCGCCGTGCAGCTGCCGCTCAAGGAGTTCGAGCTGCTGGAGCTGCTGCTGCGCAACGCGGGCCGGGTGCTCACCCGGGGCCAGCTCATCGACCGGGTCTGGGGCGCCGACTACGTGGGCGACACCAAGACGTTGGATGTGCACGTCAAGCGGCTGCGCTCGAAGATCGAGCCGGAGCCGTCCGCGCCGCGCTACATCGTCACGGTTCGCGGGCTGGGCTACAAGTTCGAGCCGTGACGACCGGTGCCGGGTCCGGTTTTCGGCTGTGGCCCGCGCGCTTGGTGGTTGCGGTTTGGGGTGTGGCCCGCGCGCTTGGTGGTTGCGGGTTTGGGTGTGCGTCGCGGTGCGTGGGTGGTTGCGGTTTTGGGTGTGGCCCGCCGTGCCCGGCTCCGGGCGGTCAGGCTTGATCCCTGCGCCGGT
>NZ_JBEYER010000201.1:0-3195 GCF_040634005.1 Micromonospora sp. NPDC007271 | reverse complement strand
GTGCTGGGCCTCGGCGGCGCTGCCGCCGTTGCCGGCCACCAGCAGCCGCCCGCCGGCCGCCAGTCGGTGCGCCAGCTCTCCGCCCCACCCGGCGAGCAGCTGTTCCGACCGGCGCAACGGCAACAGCGCGGCGGCCAGCTGGGTCAGGTGGTCCTCCAGCACCGTCCCGCCGACGGCCGGGCCGAGCGGCGCCGACGGCCGGCTGCCGCTGGACTCCGGCGCCGCCATCAGGCGACCACCCGGGTCGGCCGGCGCACGGTGGTCACCTCGCCGTACACCTCGGCGAGCCGGTCGGCGGTGGTCGACCAGGAGTAGCGGGTGCGGGCCCGCTCCAGCGCCGCCGTGGCGTACGCGAAGCGACGGATCCGGTCGCCGAAGAGGCGGCGGATCGCGGCCCCCAGCGCCTCCGGATCCCGGGCCGGCACCAGGTCGCCGGTCCGCCCGGGCACCACCGTGTCGACCAGACCGCCCACTGCGGTGCCGATCACCGGTACGCCGCACGCCATCGCCTCCAGCGGGGTGAGCCCGAACGGCTCGTACCAGGGCGCGGCGACCAGCACGTCCGCCGAGCGGTACCAGCGGCCCATCTCCTCGCGGGGCACCGCGCCGATCAGCTTGACCCGGTCGGCGATCCCGCAGGACTCGGCGAGCGCCCGCAGCCGCAGCGCGTACGTGTCGGTCTCCAGCAGCCCGGCTGGGGGCCCGCCCACCACCACGCACTCGGCGTCGGGCACCAGCGCGGTGGCCCGGATGACGTCCTGGAACCCCTTGCGCTCCACCAGCCGCCCGACGGTGAGGATGCGGGCCCGGGTGCCGTCCCGGTCGGCGACCGGGCCGAGCGGTGCGAAGGTGGCCAGATTGACCCCGGACGGGACGACCGTGATCCGGGACCGGGGCACGCCCATCCGGACCAGCTCGGCGACCTCGTCCTGGCACTGGGCCACCACCCGGTCGACCGAACGGCCCAGCTCCCGCTCGTGCCCGATCCGGCCCGGCGGGCTGGTGTCCTGCGCGCCCTGGTGGCGCCGCTTGACGGTGCCGAGCGCGTGGTAGGTCTGCACCACCGGCACCCCCGTGCGCCGCCCGGCGGCGAGCGCGGCCAGGCCGCTCATCCAGAAGTGCGCGTGGACCACGTCGGGCTGCCAGTCGCCGGCCCGCCACCGCTCGGCCAGCCACTCCCCGAACGCGGGCATGTACGGCAGCAGGTCGTCCTTGGCGACCGGCTCGGCCGGCCCGGCGGGCACGTGCACCACCTCGTAGCCGTCGGGGGCATGGACGATCACGGGCAGGTCCACGGCGTCGCGCCGGGTGTAGACCCGGACGTCGTGGCCGGCGGCCGCGAGCGCGGCGGAGAGCTCCGCGACATGCGTGTTCTGGCCGCCGGCGTCCTCCCCGCCGAGGACGGCGAGCGGACTGGCGTGCTCTGAGATCATCGCGATGCGCATACTTCCTCCTCCAGCAGCCGGTCCCAGTCGGCGAGGAAACGCTCCAGGCCGTAGCGGTCCCGGGCCGCGGCCCGGGCCGCGGCGCCCGCCCGGCGAGCGGCCGCCGGGTCCTCGACGAGGCCGCGGGCCGCGTCCAGGAGCACGTCGACCCGGGTGGAGAGGGCACCGGCGGACGGCGGTACCGCCTCCACGGCCTCGGTGGCGGCCAGCGCCACCACCGGCATGCCGATGGTCATCGCCTCGATCAGGCTCAGCCCGAGCGAGGTCCACCGGCACAGGTGCAGGTACGCCCGCCGCCGGGCCAGTTCGGCGTGCATGGCGTGCTGCGGCACGTCGTCGTGGCTGGTCAGCCGCTCCGGCGGCAGCCGGAGCCGGTCGGCGAGTCCGGCCACCCCCATGCCGTAGACGTCCAGCGGAGCGATCTCGGCGAAGCGGGGCAGCAGGTCGGTGCCGGTGACCCGCCAGCGGCGTACCGGCTCGTTGATGACGACGGCGAACCGCTCCAGTTCGCCGGTCCACTCGACGGCCGGGGCGACCACGCCGTGCTCGACGACCGCGGTGCGGGTGCCGCCGTTGTCCCAGAACAGCTCGTTGAATCCGGTGACGTGGGTGAGGAGCAGGTCGTCCCGGTCGGCCATCGGGTGCCGGGTGTTCGGCACGTCGCCCTTGGGGGTGTTGTGCTCGACGTAGATCGCCGGCACGTCGCGGCCCACCCGGCGCCCCAGCCACTCGCAGGCCAGGTCGAACTCCTCGGGGCGCTGGAGCAGCACCACGTCCACCTCGGCCCGGCGCAACTGCTGCGGGGTGACCTCGACGGCGCTGTCCGGCCACGGGTAGGTGCGTGCCCGGCCGAGGCCGTACGGGCCCCGGTCCGGGGTGACCGGCACCAGGTAGCGGTGCTTGCCGTGCACGAACGACGTGGTCCAGGACCCGTGCACGTGCCAGACCAGTATGTTCATCGCACCACCCCGGCGGCGGGCACGGCCGGCCCCGCGGCCAGGGGCTCCGGCGCGTCGGCGGGTACGCCGAGCAGGCGCAGCGCCTCCAGCACCCGCCCCGGCTCGACCGCCGAGAGGCAGGGGTGGCCAGGGATCGGGCAGCGGGTGGCCCGGGTGTCGCGGCAGGCCGCCCCGGCGTCGCCGAGCCGGACGGCCGGCACCCGGTACGGCCCCCACTGTCCGAATGGGACGGTGGGGGCAAAGAGGCTGACCACCGGCACCTCGAGCGCGGCGGCCAGGTGCGCCGGCCCGGTGTTGCCGACCACCAGCGCGCCGGCCCGGGCGATCACCGCCGCCAGCTCGCCGAGGCCGGTGCAGCCGCCCAGGTCGAGGCCGCCGGCCGCGGCGACCCGGGCGGTCAGTTCCCGTTCGTCCGGGCCGCCGGTCACCACCACCCGGTAGCCGGCGGCGCTGAGCACCCGGACGATCCGGGTGGCCAGCTCGGGCGGGCAGGCCCGGGTCTCCACGGAGGAGCCCGGGTGCAGCACGACGTAGCCCGGTTTCCCCGGCCCGGTCGGGGCGGGCGGCAATCGGTCGACCCGTAGTCGCAGCCCCGGCTCGTCGCCGGGGCCGAGGGCGAAGCCGGCCGCGGCGGCGAGGGAGAGCGCCCGCTCGGGTTCGGGCACCCCGACCGGTACCCGGTGCCGGACGTCGAGCAGCGAGCCGGGGTAGTCGTCGCTGATCGCGCTGATCCGGGGCACCCCGGCCATCCGCAGCAGCAGCGCGAGGGGCAGCGGCGACTGGTGGAAGGA
>NZ_JBEYER010000200.1:0-3216 GCF_040634005.1 Micromonospora sp. NPDC007271 | reverse complement strand
CGGCGAAGGCCAACGGCGGCGGCGCGAGGTCGCGTACCCGCAAGGTGCCGGCCGGGGCGCGCTGACGGTACGACGAACGGGGCGGGCCACCGGCCCGCCCCGTTCCGTTACCCATTTCGTGACGCGTCAGTATGAACCGTGCGACACAGTGGCTCGTGTTCCATCTGTAGCCGCCCGTGGTGCAGGGGCGGCGGCAGTCGAGAGAAAGGCCGGAAATGAGTGACGATCAGGTCCTGACCGGGCCGGGTACGCAGACCCGGCGGACCCTGCTCGCGGGCGCCGGGGCGGTAGGCGCGGCGGTGGTGCTGGCCGCCTGCGGCAGCGACGACGAGACGAGCCCGGGCGCTGCCGGCCCGACCAGCGGTGGCCCGGACGCGACCGCCGCCGCCGGGGGCGGCAACCGCGACAGCAGCGGGCCAGTGGCCCGGACCACCGACATCCCGGTCGGCGGCGGGGCGGTGTTCGCCAGCAAGGGCGTGGTCATCACCCAGCCGGAGCCGGGCCAGTTCAAGGGCTTCGACCCGATCTGCACCCACCAGGGCTGCCCGGTGTCGAAGGTCGACGGCGGCACCATCAACTGCACGTGCCACAACAGCCGCTTCTCGATCATCGACGGGTCCGTCAAGCAGGGGCCCGCCACCCGGCCCCTGGCCCCGAAGGACATCAAGGTCACCGGCGACCAGATCACGCTGGCCTGACCCGCGGCGGCGGTGGGGTGTCGGGGGTGCGGACTAGGCTTGCCACGTGGCTGACCCCTCGACCTACCGTCCCGCTCCTGGCACCATCCCGGAGTCTCCGGGGGTCTACCGTTTCCGTGACGGCACCGGTCGGGTGATCTACGTCGGCAAGGCGCGAAACCTGCGCAGCCGGCTCAACTCCTACTTCGCCGACCCGGTCAACCTGCACCAGCGCACCCGGCAGATGGTCTTCACCGCCGAGTCGGTGGACTGGATCACCGTCGCCACCGAGGTCGAGGCGCTCCAGCAGGAATACACCTGGATCAAGCAGTACGACCCCAAGTTCAACGTCCGCTATCGAGACGACAAGTCGTACCCGTACCTGGCGGTGACCCTCGACGAGGAGTTCCCGCGGCTGCAGGTGATGCGCGGCGCCAAGCGCAAGGGGGTGCGCTACTTCGGGCCCTACTCGCACGCCTGGGCGATCCGCGAGACGCTGGACCTGTTGCTGCGCGTCTTCCCGGCCCGCACCTGCTCCTCCGGGGTGTTCAAGCGGGCCGGCCAGGTCGGCCGCCCCTGCCTGCTGGGCTACATCGGCAAGTGCTCCGCCCCGTGCGTCGGCAGCGTGACCGCCGAGCGGCACCGGGAGATCGTCAACGGCTTCTGCGACTTCATGGCCGGCCGCACCGACATCATGGTCCGCAACCTCGAACGGGAGATGCAGGAGGCCAGCGAGCTGCTCGAGTTCGAGCGGGCCGCCCGGCTCCGCGACGACGTCGCCGCGCTGCGCCGCGCGATGGAGAAGCAGACGGTGGTGCTCGGCGACGGCACCGACGCCGACGTGGTGGCCTTCGCCGAGGATCCGCTGGAAGCCGCGGTCCAGGTGTTCCACGTCCGCGACGGGCGGGTGCGGGGCCAGCGCGGCTGGGTGGTGGAGAAGACCGAGGAGCTGACCACCGGCGACCTGGTGCACCACTTCTGCACCCAGGTCTACGGTGGCGAGCAGGGTGAGGCGGACGTCCCCCGGGAGCTGCTCGTGCCGGAACTGCCGGGCGACGCCGACGCGCTGGCCGACTGGCTCTCCGCCCGCCGGGCCAGCCGGGTGTCGCTGCGCGTTCCCCAACGCGGCGACAAGCGGTCGTTGCTGGAGACCGTCGAGCGCAACGCCAAGGACGCGCTCGCCCGGCACAAGCTCAAGCGGGCGGGCGACCTGACCACCCGCAGCAAGGCGCTCGACGAGATCGCCGACGCGCTCGGCATGCGGACCTCCCCACTGCGCATCGAGTGTTTCGACGTCTCCCAGATCCAGGGCACCGACGTCGTCGCCAGCATGGTCGTCTTCGAGGACGGGTTGCCGCGCAAGAGCGAGTACCGCCGGTTCATCGTCCGCGGCGCCACGGACGATCTGTCCGCCATGTCCGAGGTGCTGCGCCGCCGTTTCGCCCGTTACCTCGACGCCCGGGCCGAGACCGGGGAGATCGGCGAGGAGACCGCGGGCGATCCGGACCGGCCCGGCATCGACCCCACCACGGGGCGGCCGCGCAAGTTTGCGTACCCGCCGCAACTGGTCGTGGTCGACGGCGGTGCGCCGCAGGTGGCGGCGGCCGCGCAGGCCCTCGCCGAGCTGGGCATCGACGACGTGGCGCTGTGCGGGCTGGCCAAGCGGCTGGAGGAGGTCTGGCTGCCCGACGACGAGTTCCCCGTCATCCTGCCGCGCACCTCGGAGGCGCTCTACCTGCTGCAACGGGTCCGCGACGAGGCGCACCGGTTCGCCATCACCTTCCACCGGCAGCGGCGCTCGAAGCGGATGACCGAGTCGGCGCTGGACAACATTCCCGGCCTAGGCGAGATACGCCGCAAGGCGCTCCTGCGGCATTTCGGCTCGCTCAAGCGCCTCTCCGCCGCCACCGTGGAGGAGATCACGGAGGTCCCCGGTGTCGGAAAGCGGACGGCCGAGGCGATTCTGGCCGCCCTCGACGAGGGCGCCAAGCCGACGCCGACCCCCTGACTGACCTGCTGCCCGTCCCGCCCGCCCGCCACGGCAGGGCAGGCCCGAGGGACCGGTATCGCGGGTCGGCGGAGACGTTGCGGCGCGTTCCGGCACCCAACCGGCGATCCGGGGCGTCCAGGTCGTGCTCCGGGTGATCCACCCTCCTCGCCGGCGCGGGCACCGTAGCGGGAGAGTTCGGGATATGGGTGGAACGTCATGGGTGTGTCCAGGTGGTTCTGACACCCCGTGATGTTCCGCTGACGGCATGGCTGCCCGGAATGCGAGGTACATCCCGGCCGGGGGTGTCCGGTTTGTGGCGGCCTGTCGGCTTGTCGGGGGCTGGTTGGGAATGATGGCGGGGCTGCGGGCGTTGGACATGGTCGACCGCGCGGGACAGCCGCGCCGGTCACCGGCCCGGTCATCACGGGTCGTCGGCCGGGCGGAATGATCGCTCGCCGGCCGTCGTTACATCCCCGGACCCGCCGAGCAGGCCGCCGGACCCGCCGAGCAGGCCCCGCGCCGCCGGCCCGGTCCCCCGGGAACCCGGGG
>NZ_JBEYER010000199.1:0-3232 GCF_040634005.1 Micromonospora sp. NPDC007271 | reverse complement strand
TCGCGGGGCGGGGGATCGCCTCTTCGCGGCGCCGGGACCATGTGTAACGACCGACCGCCCGCCAACATTCCGGGCCCGCCCCCGCGCTCACCGGCGGGGGGGCCTTCCTCGGCCGTGCACCCGTGTTCAACGACCCCCGGCCGCCCGGCATTCCGCCCCCGAGGGCGCCCCGACCATCCACGAAACCGGACATCCCGCCTAGCGGTCCCACACCGGGCGCCAAGGGTTCTGCCCTGGGCAGATCTGCTCAGCGTGAACGGGCCGTCCCGTCCCGGCCGGCAGGGGGCAGGGTGGGGCGTATGAGAGTGCTGGTGCTGGGTGGGACGGGATTCGTCGGTGGGGCCGTGGTGTCCGAGGCGGTACGCCGCGGCTGGTCGGTGACGGTGTTCAACCGGGGCCTGCACGGCGACGTGCCGGTGGGCGTACGCCGGTTGCGGGGTGACCGGACGGCGCCGGACGGGCTGACCGCCCTCGGCGGCGGCGAGTGGGACCTGGCGGTCGACACCTGGGACGGCGCGCCCCGGGCGGTGCGGGACGCCGCACGGGCCCTGGTCGGCTCGGTCGGTCACTACGGCTACGTCTCCAGCGGCTCGGTCTACGCCGAGCCGGTGACCCCGGGCTCGGCCGAGGACGCCCCGGCCGTCGCGGCGTCGGCCGACGCGGTGGACGGCGACTATCCGCAGCTCAAGGCGGGCGGGGAGCGGGCCGCGGTGGAGGTGTTCGGCGAGCGGGCGCTGCTGGCCCGCGCCGGCCTGATCCTGGGGCCCGGCGAGGACATCGGACGGCTGCCGTGGTGGCTGCGGCGGATCGCCCGGGGCGGGCAGGTGCTGGCCCCGGGGCCGCGCGACCTCCCGGTGCAGTACATCGACGTCCGGGACCTGGCGGGCTGGCTGCTGGACCGGGGCGTCGAGGGCGTCGGCGGGGCGTACAACGTGGTGAGCCGCACCGGGCACACCACGATGGGCGAGCTGCTCGACGCGGCGGTCGCGGTGACCGGCGCGGACGCGGTGCTGCGCTGGACCGATCCGGAGCCGATTCTGGCCGCCGGCGTCGTGCCCTGGAACGACCTGCCGATCTGGATCCCGTCCGGGCACGAGTTCCGGTGGCTGCAGGAGCGGGACGTCGAGCGGGCGTACGCGGCGGGGCTGGTCTGCCGGCCGGTGGCCGAGACGGTCGCCGACACCTGGCGCTGGCTGTGCGAGGTGGGCCAGGTGCCGCCCCGCGCCGGTCGACCGGCCCGGGCCCCGGTGGGCCTCGACCCGCGGCGCGAGGCGGACCTGCTGGCCGCCGTCGCCGGGGCGGGCTGACCCCCGCGCGCGGCCGTCCCCGGGGTGGGACGGCCGCGCGGTGGCTCAGGCCGGCAACACCGGTAGGTCGAGCACCTCGTCGATCGGGCGGCGGGGGGTGGCGGGTGCCGGGCTGGCCGTATCCGATCCGCATCCCCATCTGCGGGGGTGCCGAACCGGCCCAGGGACAGGCGCAGCGCTTCCCGCGCCCCGGACACCTCGATCGGCTGGGAGATCATCGACACGCTCAGCCCGGCGTCGGTGGCCGCCAGCAGCACCCGTTGCAGGGCCTGGCCGGCGACGATCTGGTCGATGGCGGTGTTACCCGCCGACCCCAGCACCGCGACCAGCGGTTCCGGTTCGTAGTCCCGCCCCGGTGCCGGACGCGCCCCCCGAAGCCGCGCTGCGGCAGCAGGTCCTGCGGCTCGCACCGCGGGCCGCCGGCGGGGGCCGGCACGCCGTCGGGGGCGGGCTCGGAGCGGATCCAGGCGGCCCGCTCGGCCACGTACGCGGGATCGCGTTCGAGGACCCGGTGGGCACTGCGGGCGACCTCGGCGAACGCGTTGACCGCGCTGGTGCCGATCAGCAGCTCCAGCCAGCACTGCTCGGCCCGGGCCGCCTCGGCGAGCCGCCACCGGGCGTCGGCGGGGACCGGGTCGGGCCAGAACGGGGCGCGGTTGCTGAACCGGCGGCCGATCGCCGCGTACAGGCTCTGCTCCGTGTGGGTGGGGCGGCGCGGCACGTCGGGGACGAGCCGGGCCAGGACGTTCGGGTCGGCGGGGTACGGGCGGAGCCGGACCGTGGCCGGGGTGCCCGCCACGGCGAGCGCCAGCCGCAGGTTGAACAGGGCCACCCCGCAGGCGATCCGGGCGCCCCAGCCGCTCGGGTCGGTGGCGGGCAGCCCGCGCCGCGGGTCGACGGAGAGTTCGATGCCGCCGGCGCGCAGCCGGAATCGCCACGGCTGGGTGTTGTGCAGGGACGGCGCCCGGACGGCGTCGGCGACGGCCGCCGGCAGCTGCTCGCCGGTGAAGCCGGTGGTCATGCTGGTGCTCCTTCCCGTGGCGGGCGGTACCGCCTTCCGGCTGGTTCCCTTCCACACTGCGTCAACCAGGGGTTTTGCGAGCAGGGCCCAAGGACCCGTCTCGGTGGGACCGGCTGCCCGCCCGTCGCGTCGCGTCGGGGTCGGGACCTTCGGCCCGTGCACGACGCCGGACCGGCGGGTAGAAAGGACGATGATCCGGGTGTTCCTGCTCGACGACCACGAGGTCGTCCGTCGTGGCCTTGCCGATCTGCTCACCAGCAGCGGTGACATGGAGGTGGCCGGCGAGCCCGGCTCCGCCCAGGAGGCGGCCCGGCGGATCCCGGCGCTCCGCCCCGACGTGGCGATCCTCGACGCCCGGCTGCTCGACGGCAACGGCATCGACGTGTGCCGCGACATCCGGGCCGTGGACTCCTCGATCAGGGGCTGATCCTCACCTCGTACGAGGACGACGAGGCGCTGTTCGCCGCGATCATGGCCGGTGCCGCCGGGTACGTGCTCAAGCAGATCCGGGGCACCGATCTGGTGGACGCCGTCCGCCGGGTGGCGGCCGGGCAGTCTTTGCTCGACCCGGCGATCACCACCCGGTGCTGGAGCGGATCCGCAGCGGTGCCGAGCAGCCGCGCGAGCTGAAGTCCCTCACCGAGCAGGAGCGGCGGATCCTGAAGTACGTGGCCGAGGGGCTCACCAACCGGGAGATCGCCGGCAAGATGTTCCTCGCCGAGAAGACCGTGAAGAACTACGTCTCCAGCGTGCTGGCCAAGCTCGGCCTCGAGCGCCGTACCCAGGCCGTCCTAGCCACCCGCCTTCTCAACAACTAACCCGCCGCGGCCCCCCCGCGGCCGCGCCCCCCACCCCCCCCGCCGCGGGCGCCGGCGGGGGGGACGGGGTCGCGGGCGGGGAAGCC
>NZ_JBEYER010000198.1:0-3253 GCF_040634005.1 Micromonospora sp. NPDC007271 | reverse complement strand
GCGCTGGACCGTGCGGGCCGAGGTGCCGAGCTGGTGGGCGAGCGCCTGATCGGTGCTCCCACCGGAGCTGCCCTTCATTGAGGCTTGCGGGCCCGCGCCTCCGGGCCGCTGAACAGCGAGACGCCGCAGCTCCCACCGGAGCTGCCCTTCATTGAGGCAATGGTCGTAGTCCAGGGCGTGGCCGTCGTCGTTGCGGAAGCCGCAGCTCCCACCGGAGCTGCCCTTCAATGAGGCGAAATAGATAGCCAACCAGAAGAGACCGCCACGTCCAGCCGCGACAGCGTCCCACCCCCCGCTGCCACATCGAGCTGTACCCGCCGCAGCTCCCACCGGAGCTGCCCTTCATTGAGGCTGAATCGCGGCAGTCTTGGACACCGCCGCCAGGTCGACCTGGTTTCAGCACCCCATCCGTGCGCAAGCAGATGGCTTCTTCCGACGCTTGACTACACATCACAACCATTTGGACGTGACCCCGCCGGCGCGGGAGCCGGAGCGCCCGTACTGGGGATGGCACCAGGACGGCTACCGGCAGAACTCCGATCCGGAGACGCTGGACCCGGCTCTGCCTCGGCCGATGTTCTCGCTCAAGGTAGCCTATGTGCTGTCCGATCTCAGCGAGACCGGTCGCGGCGCCACGAAGATCATCCCCGGTAGTCACCTGCGGAACAGCCTGCCCCGACCCGACGACGTGTCGGTGCACCATCCGGATCCCGAGGGCACCGTCGAGATCACCGCCGAGCCCGGCGACGCCTTCGTCTTCGACCGCCGGCTCTGGCACTCCCGATCGACCAACCGTTCTGCCGTCACCCGCAAGATGCTCTTCGTCGGCTACACGTACCGCTGGATCCGGCCGCTCGACGACCTGCGTTTCGACGGGGAGGGGCCGTGGTGGGCGGCCCGCTCGCCGGTGCAACGCCAGTTGCTGGGCGACGGCAGGCACACGGCCAACTACTGGGGCATCAACTGGGACGGTCACGTGGACGACGACATCCCCCTGCGCCGCGAACTGAAGCAACGCGGTCTGCTCGACCGCGAGATTCCCTGGCTTCGCTGACACTGTCGGCATGATTACCCTCTGCCGACGAGGACCGCGTACCGGGCCTCGCTGAACAGGGACAGCGGCGTCACCCTCGATGTCGAGGTGGTCGGCTCCCGGACGGGCCGGCCACCTGCGGGGTTAGCAACTGTTTGCGATTGGGTGGTCTCTAGTGTTCTTCGGCGTGCTATGGTGGTGGGGTGAACTTGAAGGAGTGGGCGGCGTCTCAGGGCATCGCGTACGTGACCGCGCGGCGGCAGTACGCGGCGGGGACGTTGCCTGTTCCTACTTACCGGCTGGGTCGACTCATCATGGTGGGCGAGCCGTTACCTGCTGCCTCGGCTGGCGTCGAGCGGGTGGTGGTGTACGCCCGGGTCTCGTCCGCCGACCAGGGCGCTGATCTTGACCGGCAGGTTGCTCGGGTCGTCACGTGGGCGACCGGGCAGGACCTGCCGGTATCGCAGGTGGTGACCGAGGTCGGATCTGCGCTGAACGGGCAGCGCAAGAAGTTCCTCGCCCTGCTGCGAGACCCGACGGCCATGACCATCGTGGTGGAACACCGCGACAGGTTCGCCCGCTTCGGTGCCGAGTACGTCGAGGCGGCGCTGACCGCGCAGGGCCGCAAGCTGTTGGTGGTCGACCCGGCGGAGGTCGACGACGACCTGGTCCGGGACGTCACGGAGATCTTGACCTCGTTGTGCGCGCGTCTGCACGGCCGGGCTGGGGCGGATCGGGCGCGTCGGGCGGTTGAGGCGGCCATCACGCAGGACCCGCTGTCGTGAAGGTGATGCAGGCGTACCGGTTCGCTCTGGACCTGACGCCGTTGCAGGAGCGGGCGGTGCTGGCGCATGCGGGTGCGGCCAGGGTGGCGTACAACTGGGGCCTGGCCAGGGTGAAGGCGGTCATGGACCAGCGCGCCGCCGAACGCAGCTACGGCCTGCCTGACGAGTTGCTCACCCCGACTGTCGGCTGGAGTCTTCCTAAGTTGCGGAAGGCGTGGAACGTGGCCAAGTCGGATGTGGCGCCGTGGTGGGCTGAGTGTTCCAAGGAGGCGTACAACACCGGCCTGGACAACCTGGCGTGCGGCTTGAAGAACTGGTCCGACTCCCGCGCCGGGAAACGCGCGGGGCCGCGGGTGGGGTTCCCGCGGTTCAAGTCCCGTCGCCGCAGCACGCCCAGCGTCCGGTTCACCACGGGTGCGATCCGGGTGGAGCCGGACCGCCGGCATGTTGTGCTGCCCCGGTTGGGTCGGTTGAAGCTGCACGAGTCCGCGCGTAAACTCGCCCGCCGTCTGGAGGCGGGCACGGCCCGGATCCTGTCCGCGACTGTGCGCCGTGACGGCGGCAGGTGGCATGTCGCGTTCTGCGTCGAACTCGAGCGGGCCGAGCGCACCCCGACACGCCCGCAGGCGGTGGTCGGCGTCGATGTGGGGATCACCCACCTGGCGGTGCTGTCCACCGGCGAGATGGTGCCCAACCCCCGGCACCTGGACGAGGCGGCCCAGCGGATGCGGCGTCTGGCCCGGCAGATGTCCCGGCGCGTCGGGCCGGACCGGCACACCGGCCAGCAGCCATCCAGGCGGTGGGAACGCGCCCGCCAGCAGGTCGCTCGAGCGCATGCGCTGGTGGCGAACCTGCGCCGTGACGGCCTGCACAAGCTCACCACCCGGTTGGCGCGCGAGTACGGCACGATCGTGGTCGAAGACCTCAACGTGGCCGGCATGCTGCGCAACCGGCGGCTGGCCCGGCAGGTCGCGGACGCCGGCTTCGGTGAGATCCGCCGCCAGGTGGCGTACAAGGCTGAATGGAACGGCGGCCGGCGGATCATGGCCGACCGCTGGTACCCCTCCAGCAAAACCTGTTCGGACTGCGGCGCGGTGAAAACCAAGCTGCCGCTGCGGGTCCGAACCTACACCTGCGACTCTTGCGGCATGGCCCTCGATCGGGACCTGAACGCCGCGCGTAACCTCGCCGCGCTCGCGGCGCAGGCGACAACCGCCGGGAGTGGCCCGGTGGCAGGACGTGGAGCCGACCGTAAGACCCGCCCCGGCGGGCAGGTGGCCGTGAAACGTCAACCCGGCCCCGCCAAGGCGGGTAAGACCGGGACCGTCCCACCGCAAGGCGGGACATGCCGATCAGTCGCTACAGCGCACTGACAGGTAACGGGATGTGGTCCTACCCGGTGGTGTCGGCGGCGCACGAGTTGGGCATGACGTCG
>NZ_JBEYER010000197.1:0-3289 GCF_040634005.1 Micromonospora sp. NPDC007271 | reverse complement strand
AGCTCGATGATCTTGGCCTCGAGCTCGCGGCCGACGTACGGCTGCAGGTCACGCACCCGCCGCATCTCCACCAGCGAGGCGGGCAGGAAGCCGCGCAGGCCGATGTCGAGGATGAGACCACCCTTGACGACCTCGATGACCGAGCCGCGGACGACGCCGTCCTCGTCCTTGATCTTCTCGATCGTGCCCCAGGCCCGCTCGTACTGCGCCCGCTTCTTCGAGAGGATCAGACGCCCCTCCTTGTCCTCCTTCTGGAGAACAAGGGCCTCGATGTGGTCGCCGACCGAAACCACCTCGGCCGGGTCCACGTCGTGCTTGATCGACAACTCGCGCGAGGGGATGACGCCCTCGGTCTTGTAGCCGATGTCGAGCAGGACCTCGTCCCGATCGACCTTGACGACGGTGCCTTCGACAATGTCGCCGTCGTTGAAGTACTTGATGGTCTCGTCGATCGCGGCGAGGAAAGCCTCCTCGGAACCGAGATCGTCGTGGGTGACCTTGTTGGCGCTCGAGGGGGCCTCGATGCTGCTCGTCATGTGGGCGGTTGCTCCGGTCGGATGGGTTGTCACAGCAGGCGTGGCGTCGCGGTGACTCTTCCGCGCCAGCGGATCCGTCGCCGGGCACACCGAACGATCACCGTAAGAAGATCATTAGTGGCTCCGGTGACCGCACACCTGCTCCCTGCCGAGGCACACGATCCGCGAGCGCATCCTCTAGCCTACCCGGTGCATTACCACAGCGTGCAAGCCCTCCCGGGTCCTCGCGACCTCGTCAGCTGCGAAAGCGGAGATTTCGCGCGGTAAGGTGCCACAGCTGTCTCGTCCGTCACACCTGCCCCAGCCGTCACACCGCGCACGGCGGCCCGCCGGGGTGAAGCTAGCGTGAGCGGGTGAACGACGACAGGGTGACCCGGCGCCGGGTGGGCGCCGCCGAGATCCGCCGGGCCAACCGCGGCTGGTGGGACGCCGACGCCGACGACTACCAGGCCGAGCACGGCGGGTTCCTGGGCGAGGTGGACTTCGTCTGGTGTCCGGAGGGGCTGCGCGAGGCCAACGCCCGGCTGCTCGGCGAGGTGGCCGGCCGCCGGATCCTCGAACTCGGCTGCGGGGCGGCGGCCGCCGCCCGCTGGCTGGCCGCCCAGGGCGCCCGGCCGGTCGCCCTGGACCTCTCCGCCGGCATGTTGCGGCACGCCGCGGGCACCGCCGCCCGGACCGGCGTACGCGTGCCGCTGGTGCAGGCCGACGCGCTCGCCCTGCCGTACGCGGACGCCGCCTTCGACACCGTCTGCACGGCGTTCGGCGCGATCCCGTTCGTGGAGGACTCGGCGGCGGTGATGCGGGAGGTGTTCCGGGTGCTGCGCCCGGGTGGCCGCTGGGTCTTCTCGGTCACCCATCCGATGCGCTGGATCTTCCTCGACGACCCGGGCGAGGGCGGGCTCACCGCGGTGCACTCGTACTTCGACCGCTCCCCGTACGTGGAGCAGGACGAGCACGGGGTGGCCACGTACGTCGAGCAGCACCGCACCCTCGGCGACCGGATCCGGGAGCTGGTCGGGGCCGGCTTCCGCCTGCTGGACCTGGTGGAGCCGGAGTGGCCGGAGGGGCACGAGGGGATCTGGGGGCAGTGGAGCCCGCTGCGCGGCCGGCTCTTCCCCGGCACCGCCATCTTCGTCACCGAGAAGCCGGCCGGCTGAGCCGTTCGTTTCCGCCGAGCGGCCCCGGGTACCCGGACGGCATGGCCGACAAGGAGGAGTTCCGCCGGGGCGACCACGTCTCCTGGGCCAGCCACAGCGGCCGGGCGTACGGCGTGGTCAGGGAGAAGCTCACCGAGCGGACGCACGTACGCGGGCACACCGTGAACGCGTCACTGGAGAACCCGCAGTACCGGATCCGCAACGACGACTCGGGCCGGGACGTCGCCCACCGACCGGAGGTCCTGCGCCGTGAGCCGGAGTGACGATCCCGGGCAGACGTACCGCGAGTTCACCGAAGCGGTGAACATGACGCCCGGCGAGCTGCGGACATGGCTGGAGACGGAGGAGTCGAAGCACGTCGGCTGGCGGAAGAGGGGCACGCAGGGCGGCGAGTCGGTCGGCCACGAGTCCGGCCGGAAGATCATCGAGCTGCTGCGCCGCAAGCGCGACCAGCTCTCCGAGGCCGACTACCAGCACATGCGCAAGGTCGTCGGGTACGTCCGGCGGCACATGGCGCAGCGACCCAGCGGCGACGTCCGGGCGACCCGGTGGCGGTACTCCCTGATGAACTGGGGCCACGACCCGGTCAAGGCGCCGCTGCCGCCGCCGGGCGGCCCGTCCCGCAAGGCCCTGGAGCGGCACGGCGCCCCGCCGGAGGCGCGCCGGGGCCCGGGCTGCGGAACGGCACCGCGCCGGTCGAGCACCCGGAGCGAACCCCGCGCACGCTGACGGCTCGACCCTGCGACTGAGGGCAGGGTCGCACGATCGGCGGCATGAACGATGCCCAACGCAGAGTCGTCGTCGTCACCGGCGCGGGCACCGGCATCGGCCGGGCCATCGCCCGCGCCTTCAGCGCCGACGGCGCCCACGTCCTGGCGGTCGGCCGCCGCACCGGGCCGCTGGCCGAGACGGCCGCCGGCTGAACACCGGCGCCTCTCCCCAGAGGAGCACGCGGCGGTACGCCGCTGGCAGCTCGCGAACACCCCGCTGGGCCGGATCGGACGCCCTGAGGACGTAGCGTGGGCGATCCGGCAGCTCCGCGATCCGGCGGCGGAATTCGTCACCCGGGTGGTGCTGCCGGTCGACGGCGGGGCGGTGGTCGGCTGACCGGCCTCGCGCCAGATACGCGACGTCGCGGCATCCCGGCCCGGTGGGTGCCGCGACGCCGGGGAGGCGGAGTCGACCACGGAGGACGAGCACGTGCGGATCGGCGAGCTGGTCAGGGTGACCGGCTGCACTCCCCGCGCCCTGCGGCACTACGAGGAGCAGGGCCTGATCGCCTCGGCGCGGACGGCGAACGGCTACCGCGAGTACGACGAGGCCTCGGTAGTCCGGGTCCGCAACATCCGGCACCTGCTCGGCCTCGGGCTGACCCTGGAGGACGTCCATGTCTTCCTGCCCTGGCTAAACGGCGACGTAGCCGCGCCCTCCCCCTCCCCTCCGCCCGCGATCTTGCACTTGCTGCCCGGACAGGTCAGACATCCTACGCATGTCTCCGACACCAACTGCAAGATCGCGGAAGGGGGCGGGGGCGGGGGGCGCCCCGACCTGGTCGGGCTGCAGGAGGTGGCGCTGTGGCGTACCGGGGCGATCGGT
>NZ_JBEYER010000196.1:0-3403 GCF_040634005.1 Micromonospora sp. NPDC007271 | reverse complement strand
TCGATCAGCAGGTCGTTCGGCCACTTCAGGCGGGCCTCCAGCTCGGCCGTCCGGGTCGCGGTCGACGACGGCGAGATCGACACCGTGGCCGGCCAGCTCGGCGCGGCGGTCGACCGGATCGCCGTGGTCACGCGGCGGCTGTGGGGGAGTGGCGACCCGGAGCTGGCGCTGGCGAACGCCTCCATCTATCTGGAGGCGGTCGGGCACGTGGTGATCGGGTGGATGTGGCTGGAGCAGTTGCTCGCGGTGGAGGCGCTGGGGAGCCCGGAGGGAGCGGAGGGGGACTTCCTGGCGGGGAAGCGGCAGGCGGCGCGGTACTTCTACCGGTACGAGCTGCCGAGGGTCGGGCCACAGTTCGAGCTGCTGGACAGCCTGGACCAGACCACGTTGGATGCCCGAGCGGCTTGGTTCTGACCTACGGTCAGGGTGCTGATCGGCAGTCCCGGAGCGCGGCCTGACTCAGTCGATGGAGTACCTACCTGCGGTCTGTGGCGATCTTCAGCGGGAGCCGCCTTCACCGGGCCGGACCGAGGCTCCGGGGACACCGTCACCAGAGCCGCAAGCCCGGGTCTGGTTAGTTGAACGCCCTTTCAACCTAGCGGTCCGAACATTCGATCAGCGGCCGAAGCGTGCATCCGGTTGTGGGCGGATCCCAGCTTCGCGCGTTGTCCGGGCCAGGGCGATCGTCGATCGCCTGCACGTCTGGGTGGCGGTGGGGGGCTGTCGCAAGGGTGTCTACGGTGATGTGAGTGGTGGTGTCACCTTGGCCGCATGGCGATGGTCGCGGCGATGCCGTTGAGGATGCATTCCAGCCCAAACTCGAAGCCGTCGTTGTCGCCGGGGCCGAACGCGCCGCTGTCGGCGGCTTCGGTGAGGGCGGGATAGTCGGCGGCATGCTCGCGTAGCGTCTCGGTCAGCGCGACGGCGAGGTGGACCCCGCCATCGGCGGCGATGCCCATTTCGGCCTGGATCTGGTTGCGGACGTGGCCGGTGAGGAGCACCACCGCGTCCACCCGTTCCGCTCCGGTCAGTCCGGTGCCGGCCAGGGGTGCGACCGCACGTTCCAGCCAGCTCAGCTCGTTGGGTCCGATGGGTCGGGCCTGGGTGGTGGCTTGGGTGACCCAGGGGTGGCGTCGGAACACGTCGTACAGGTGCCGAGTCCATTGGCGCAGCGCCGGGCGCCAACCCTGCGGGGTGTCGATGGATGGGGCGACACCCAACGCGGTATCGATCATCAGGGCGATCAACTCCGCGCGGCCGGGCACGTACCGGTACAGAGACATGGCGGTGAAGCCGAAACGGTCGGCCACCCTCTGCATCGTCACCGTGGCCAGCCCTTCGGCGTCGGCGATTTCGACGGCGGCCTCGGCGATCTGCGCCACGCTGAGCAGCGGCCGCGGTCCGCGGCTGCGGCGTGCGCTGCGTCCCCACAGCAGATCCATGGCGCTGGCTTCAGTCTTCATCGGTGCCTCTCAACAGCGGCTTGTGGCCGGTGTTGACGCCCGACCACCTGACTGTGTATAACATAAACCGTATTGCTTACGGGATAAACAGTAGAGGAGCGGGGACATGGCGGCACTCATGGGCAAGACCGCGCTGGTCACCGGGGGCTCCCGGGGCATCGGCCGGGGGATCTGCGAGCGCCTAGCGGCAGATGGAGCCTTGGTTGTGGTGCACTACGCACGCAACGACACCGCCGCCAAGGACACGGTGGCCACGATCGAGGCGGCCGGAGGCCGAGCCTTCGCCATCCAGGCGGAGCTCGGCATCGACGGCGACGCCGACACCGTGATCCACGCAGTGCAGGCGGGGTTGCGAGAGCGGACCGGGCGGACCCGCTTGGACATCCTGGTCAACAACGCGGGCATCAACGACTCCGCCGGCGGCATCGACACTGAGACCCCGCAAGCATTCGACCGGCTCTTCGCGGTCAACGTGCGCGCGCCGTTTTTCCTCATCCAAAAGGCGCTGCCCCTGATGGGCCAGGGCGGACGCATCATCAACATCGGCTCCGGGGTCACCCGCATCGCCCTACCCGGCGAGCTGGCGTACGCCATGACCAAGGCCGCGATCGAAACCCTCACCCGCAACGTGGCCAACCAGATCGGCTCGCGGGGCATCACCATCAACACTGTCGCCCCCGGCCCGACCCGCACCGACAAGACCGCGTTCATCCTCGACCGGCCGGAGGCGCAGGCCATGGTCGCGGCAGGTCAGGCGATCGAACGCGTCGGCACACCCGCCGACATCGCCAACGTCGTCGCTTTCCTCGCCAGCGATGACAGCGCCTGGCTGACCGCCAACCTCATCGACGCCACCGGCGGCAGCTACCTCGGACCAAAACGCCTTGGGTGAAGACATGCCGTGATTGGTGGTCCAGACGCCAGGTCGCGTCTGGACCACCAAGCGAGTGAGCCCATGCTCGGCGCTAGATCAGGTGCACGATCATCGGCACGAGCGGACGCTGACCGGGCGCGTGATCAGCGGCATGTGAGTGAACCTGATCATGCACGTGGGTGACGACTGGCGTGGGGGCGTCAAGTGCTGGTCCTCGGTCGGTTGATGGCCTGAGGCAGGGATCTGGGTAGCGGTTCGCGGTGGCGGAGCCCCGGCCAGGAGAACACTGCAGGCGGCATGATGCGGCCATCATCAGCACACCGAGGAGCACGACCGCAGTCCCGGCGTGACCGCCTGAGGTTGGCGCGGCGAAGTCGTGTGATCGCAAGTCATGGCGAGAGGAGATCATCAACCGGGAGCCCGATGTGCGGCCCGTCGCCGGGACGGTACCGTGCCGACTCGTGAACGCCCTGCTACGACGGTTCGTCGAGCTCATCGAAGCCGACCTGGCAGCCGCCGGTTTTGTCCGCCGCGGGCCGGTCTTCCGGTATTTCGACCCTGAGGGCAACGGCATCGCCCTCGACATCCAGCGCACCACCGCACTGATGGGACAGGTCGAGTTCTTCATCAATGTCGGGGTGCTGCTTGCCCCGCACCTCCGGTACTACTTCGGAGAGGACGATCCGCGCCGCGACGCCATGCCGCACCACAGCGTCTGGCGCCATCGCCTGGTGGCGACCGACGACACCGCACAGCTGCCCGACCACACGTTCTCGCTGTCCATGGAAGCCGACGTGGAACGTGCCGCCACCATCGTGCGGACCTGGCTGGCGGAGAACCTGCCCCGGATGAAGAGCTGGCTGGGGGACTTCGAGGCGATGCTCGCCGCCATCGCGGAAGACCGCGAACGATCCGTCCGGGCCCGCGCCGAGCAACTCGCCTCCGGGCAGTGGAAGGCCGGCCGCTGGCCGGACGGAACTTGGAACGACGGCGTCATCCGCGCCTACGCGCATGCTGAACGCGGCGATGTGGACGCGGTCACGGCCGAGACCGCGGGCTGGCACGA
>NZ_JBEYER010000195.1:0-3432 GCF_040634005.1 Micromonospora sp. NPDC007271 | reverse complement strand
CCCGGTCGGTGTTGCGGCGGTTCTCCGAGGCGTGGTTCGCGGCGGCGAAACGCCGTAAAGACGGTGACCTGTCCGTGCGGTTTCCGCGTCGGCGGCGGGCGTTGATGCCGGTGCGCTGGCATCACGGCACGTTCGGCCTTGACGGGCGGCGGGTGCGCATCCCGACCGCCCAGGGCGGTGCGCCGTTGTCGGTCAGGTTGGCGCGGGAGGTGCCGTACCCGGCCGGCCAGGTCCGGTCGGTCACGCTGCTGTGTGAGGGTGGCCGCCTGTTCCTCGACATCACCGCGGAAGTCCCGGTTGCCACTTATGCGCCGGGTGAGGGGCCGGATCCGGGCCGGGTGGCCGGGGTGGATCTCGGGATCATCCACCCCTACTCGGTGGCCGGGCCGGATGGTGAGGGGTTGTTGGTGTCGGGGCGGGCGGTGCGCGCCGAGCACCGCATGCACCTGGCCGACACCAAGCACCGGCGTCGCGCCGTCGCCCGCCGCGCCCCGAAACCTGGTGAGCGGGGGTCGCGGCGGTGGCGTAAGTACCGGCGGCGGGCGCGGCTGGTGGAGGGCCGGCACAAGCGGCGGGTCCGTCAGGCGCAGCACGAGGCTGCCGCGATGGTGGTGTCCTGGGCGGTGGAGCAGCGGGTCGGTGTGCTCAAGGTCGGCGACCCCCGCGGCGTACTCGATGTGGAGGCGGGGCGGCGGCACAACCTGCGGCTGCGGCAGTGGCAGATCGGCCGCCTGATGCAAGTCCTGCAAGACAAGGCCACCCTGGCGGGTATCACCGTCGACCCCGTCAACGAACGCGGCACCTCGTCCACCTGCCCTGCCTGCCGGCGGCGGGTGCCGAAACCCCGCGGCCGGACCCTGTCCTGCCCGCACTGCCGATACTCCGGGCACCGCGATCTGGTCGCGGCTGCCATCATCGCCACCCGCACCCCGGGCGGTGGACCCACCACCCCCACAGCAGTTGTGCTGCCGGAGGTGGTCACGCACCGTCGAGCCGGCCGACACCTCCCCGGTGCCGGCCAGTCCCGGCGTGATCCCCGCCGCCCACCACAGACGGCGGGAGGATCAGTTGGCCCGCGGAGGCCCGCCCCACCACCACCCCGTGGCGGGGAGTCGCTCGCCCACACGGCGAGGATCCACAACAGGGCACCGGAAACCCGGTGAACGTTAGTGGACACCGCACTAGGTGATATCCCGCTGCTCGTCCCGACTGGTGACACGGATACTGGAGACGAGATCGTCGCGCACCAGCACAGAGGCGTGTTCGTGCTGCCCCGGCATGACAACCAAGTCGTCCCTTGTGGTCCGATGCTCATGGACGTGCTCGACCACTATGAGCCAGACACCAGGTGGCAAGGGATCCAACCACCGCAACGCGGCAGCCTCTCCTGACACCGGCGAGAGGATATCCGGAGGTGTCAGGACCAGCGCACGCCACGGCGTGCGCTGGTCCTGAACCGCTGCTCAGAGTCGGAATGCCGGCGTGCCCGGCTCCGGGAAGGTGCGCGTGTACGCCTTGATGTAGCTGTCGAGGAACGGCGAGCGCTTCCCCGCGGTCGGCACGTCGTCCGCGGTGCTCTCCGTCGACAGCCGCAGGACGGCACCGGTCACTCTGATCGTGGCGCCCGACGGCGTGTCCCGCCAGCTCCCGGTCGTGATCGAGCCGATCTCGACCGCGAGCCGGTGCCCGGCCTGCAGCGTCCAGTCGGTCGACTTGAGGTCGAACCCGACCCGGCCCTTCTTGACCAGCGACACGTTCTCGTCGAACATCACCGCCGTGCCGTCGGGCGCGACGTCCCACACCTTGACCATGACGTTGCCCGCCGCATGGGCCGTGAGCTCGACGCGCGGCGTGGCGGTCAGCCGCGTCTCCTGCAGCACGACGTCGGACCACACGAGGTAGCTCGATGCCGGCTCTGCGGAGGCCGCGTCGGACGACGCCGACGGCGAGGCCGCCTTGCGCGTCGCCCCGAGCCCCTCGAGCCTCGGGGCGCTCTCCATGTCCCACTGCCCGTTGCTCTTCGGGAGGGCGAGCGTGGACGGCGACGACGCGTACGGCACGCCGGCGGCGCCGCCGTCGTCGACGTAGGTGCCGTTGCCGAGCGCCACGGTGATGCGGCGGTCGGGGGTCGGCCAGGTCGGCTCGGCCCGCCACTCGCCGAGGTTGTCCTCGATCGAGTAAGTGGGGTACGTCGTCGTCGGCTCCTCGCCCTGGAGGTACTGGTCGTAGAAGCTCATCACCTCGTCGAACCAACCCTCGCGGCCCATCGCCAGGCGTCCGTCGGACACGCGGTCGTTGCCGCGCACGTGGTCCCACTGGCCCAGCCAGCCGCGCTCGGGGCCGACGTGGTTCTTGAGGAACTCCTCCATCCCCTCGGGCTTGGTGTTGTTCTCGATGAAGCCCGCCGTGACGAACAGCGGAGTCGTCGTGCCCTTGGCCTTGGCTGCCATGTCGCGCGCCTGCCAGAAGGGGGCGTTCGGGTCCGGCTCGTAGTTGTCCGCGATGTTCTTGCTGAGGCACTCGGGGTGCGACTTCTCGTACCGGGCGTTGGCCTGGTAGCGCGAGGTGTCGTCGGCCAGCGGCTCCATCGTGGCGATGTTGTTGTAGGACCTCGGCGTGCCGGTGGCGTTCGAGCGCGGCACCCCGTTGGAGAACAGGTAGTTGTACCCGGTCCAGATCGACTCCTGCGCCACGACCGCCTTGAGCTGCGGCATCTTGAGGTTGTTGCCCATCAGACCGGTGGCGCCATCGTACGACTTGCCGTACATGCCGACGTTGCCGTTCGACCACGGCTGCGAGGCCGACCACTCGATGGCCGCGCGAACGTCGTTCTGCTCGCCCGGGCCCTTGTTGTCGAGGCAGCCGGTGGACCCGCCGAACCCGCGCAGGTCGACCATGACGTACGTGAAGCCCTTGTCGAAGAGGTCGGCGCCCTCGAGGAAGTCGTTGAAGCGTGCCGACGGCCCGGTGTGGGTGAAGCCCTCGGGCCCGGTCTGCCCAGCGTGGCCGAAGTAGGGCCCGACGGAGAGGATGACGGGCGTCTTCGCGCCCGCAGGCAGTCCCTCGGGCCGCAGCACGTCGGCGTGCAGCTCGACCCCGTCCGTCGACGGGAAGTAGTGCTCCGTCCAGACCGAGCCCTCCGGGACCCGGTCGTTCTCCTCGTGGGTGATCCCCTCCGGTGGGGCCTCCGCCGCCGTCGCGGGGGCCGCCGCCGCGACCCCTCCCGTGAAGACGCTCGCGGTCAGCAGCACGCCGAGCGCCGCCGCCGTCGTCGTCCGTCTCTGCATCGATGTCTCCTCGTCGTCCGTGATGGGTGACTCTGGGGTGACGCGTGGTGCAGCGGGCCGCGGGCCGCGGGCCCGAAGATCGGATGCTACCTTGATCTTTAACCTGCTGGGCGGCGGCATCGACCCCGGCTGATCATGGGGACAG
>NZ_JBEYER010000194.1:0-3544 GCF_040634005.1 Micromonospora sp. NPDC007271 | reverse complement strand
GGCCTACTCGGCCTTGCGTACTTTGTGCTTGCTCGCTGATGGCCGTGCACCCGCTCGCCCCGGCCTGACACCGGGTGCGCGTCGGACGGGAAGCGGGTCATGTGCACGCCCACCTCAGCGATCAGTTCCTGGGCGGCGGTGGGGCCACCGCGGTGATCTCACTCAACTGCGCCACCTGATCGGCGAAGGGGCGACCGCCTCGGCGATCGTGGCGTCCAAAGCGGCGGTCTGTGCGCTGAGCCGGTCGATGTTGTCCAGCATCATCGCCGGGATGGTGGCGTGGTGACCGGTGAAGAACCCCCGCAGCGCCTCCTGTAGCTGCACGATCTTCACACGCAACCGTCCCCTGGCCATCTGGGCAAGGACCGCTGGGTCGCGCTGTCCGTCGATGAGCGCTTGGAGTATCAGCCGCCGGACACCCCGAACACGTCGCTCACCACAGAGGTGATCTTGATCTGGGCGTCTTCGAGCAGTTTCTCCACCCGCTGCATCTCTCGGGTGCGGTCGCGGATGAGCGAACGCCGGTAGCGGGTCAGGTTGCGCAGCTCCCGGATGGGTCTGGGATGCACCAGCGACGGCCGGCACATGCCCCGCTCGGCCACCTTGGCCAGCCGCACCGCGGGCCTTATCGGTCTTGGCCCGCCCGGGCACGTTCTTCACCCCTGCGGTGCTAAACCAGGACCGGCTCCTGTGCGAGTCCTTGGGCGGGCAGGTACGGCGCGACGTTGCGCCAGGCCCGCTCGATGTACTCCTCCTTCTCACCGACCGGCGCGACGTAGTGCAACGCGCTTTCGGCAGCCTCCGCGCCACGCAGCCGCGTGATGAGCCAGGCGGCGAGGTAGTGCGAGGCCAGGCAGCCGCCTGCGGTGGCGACGTTGTCCTTGGCGAAGAACGGCTGGTTGAGCACCTCGACACCGGCGGCGATCACCCACGGCTTCGTGGTCAGGTCGGTGCACGCCGGGATGCCCTCGAGCAGGCCCAGCTTCGCCAGCACCAACGCGCCGGAGCACTGGGCGGCGATCAGTTGGCGCGACGGGTCCAGGCGCCGCAGCACACCCATGATCGCTGGGTCCTCGACGACCTCACGGGTGGCGATACCGCTGCCGACGATGACCGCGTCGGCCTCGCACGCCTCCTCGAGGGTGGACATCTGCTCGATGACGACACCGTTCATCGAGGCCACCTTCGGGCTGGGCGTGGCGATCGTGACGCGCCAGTCGTCGTCCTTGATGCGGTTGAGCACGCCGAGCGCGATCAACGAGTCCAGCTCGTTGTAGCCCTCGAAAGTGAGGATGGCGATGTGCACGACAGGGTGTCCTTTCGATCCGTTAATCCGGACGCTACGGACCCGAACGCAAGACAGTCAAAAAATTGTCATGCATACAATCGACCGGTGCCCGCGTCCCGTTACAAGCCCTTGGTCGACTCGTTGGCCGCCGACATCCGGTCCGGGCGGCTACCGGCCGGAACGAGGTTGCCGACCCACCGCGATCTCGCCGCCCGTGAGCGTATCGCCGTCGTGACCGCGACCCGCGTCTACGCGGAACTCGAGGCCGCCGGACTCGTCAGCCGAGAGCAGGGCCGCGGGACGTTCGTGCGCGACCTCGCGCTGCCGGCCGGGCACGGCATCGACCAGCAAGCCGTCGCCGGAGACGTCATCGACCTGAACTTCAACTATCCGTCGCTGCCCGAACAGGCCGACCTGCTGCGGCAGGCGCTGCGCGACATCGCCGGCTCCGGTGACATCGACGCCCTCCTGCGCTACCAGCCCCACGTCGGCCGCCCGCAGGACCGCGCCGTCATAGCCGCGCACCTGTCCCGCCGCGGCGTCCCGACCACCGCGGAGCGGGTACTGATCGTCAACGGCGCCCAGCACGGCCTGACCGTCACTATGATGGCCACCCTCAACCCTGGCGACGTCGTCGCCGTCGACGCGCTCACCTACCCCGGGTTCAAGGTGCTCGCCCGCACCCTGCACCTCGACCTCGCCCCGGTCCCCGTCACCGGCGCCGGCACCGACCTCGACGCGCTCGAACGCCTCTGCGCCGCGCGACCGGTCCGCGCGATCTACACCATGCCGACGCTGCACAACCCGCTCGGCGCAGTGCTCGACGAAGCCAGCCGCGCCCGCCTCGTCGACATCGCCCGCCGATACGGACAGTTGCTCATCGAGGACGCCTCCTACGCCTACCTCGCCGAGCCGGCTCCGCCATCGCTGGCCGCCCTCGCCCCCGACCTCACCGTGCACGTCTCCGGCCTGTCCAAAAGCATCGCGACCGGCCTGCGTGTCGGCTACCTGTCAGCACCCGGCGCGCTCGTGCCGGCTCTCGAAAGAGCCATCCGCGCCACCACCTGGAACACCCCCGCGCTCACGGCCACCATCGCCTGCCGCTGGCTGGCCGACGGCACCATTGACCGGCTCGAAGCCCACAAACGCGAGGATGCAACACGACGCCAAGCGATCGCCCGCGACGCGCTGCACCCACTGCACTACGTCAGCCACCCCGCGTCCTACTTCATCTGGCTGCCGCTGCCCGAAGACGCACGAGCGGACCGCATCGCTGCCGCGCTCGTCGACCAGCGGATCTCCGTCTCCATCGCCGAACCCTTCGCCACCACCGGCCACCTGCCACAGGCCATCCGGCTCGCCCTCGGCTCAACAGACCCGAGCAACCTCGGAACAACCGTGCGTGCCGTCGCGCACACGGTCGAACTCGACGCCTTGCGGTGAAGCGGCGTCGGGTAGAAGCGGTACTTGAACCCCCGCTTCACAGCCCTGGACCCGCCTCACATGATCACAGGGTAACAAGTGAACCTTGCGGTGGGGTACGGGTAGACGTCGATCCGCCCTTGGCGGCGGATCGGCTTTGCCTGCCCTGCTCCGCAGGGTTCCGTTTCCTCCCCGGCCTGAAGGCCGGGGTATCCACGGAAGGAATCTGATGAAACCTCAAGCCTCAGGTGGGACTCGGCTGTGTTACCGGCCAGGCACCGGTCGCTGTACAGCCTGCACGACCTGTGCGTCCACCTGATGGAGACCACCCACGTCGAACCGGACGCGGCGGCCGGCGTACGCGACCACCCACTCTTCCAGCAGGTCAACGAGCGGCTGTCGGCGCACACGTCGCCGTACCTGCCGACCTGGCACTCCCCCCGCGACGCCGTCGCCGGCTGCTTCTACAGCTGGGACGCCGCCAACGTTCCGGCACCGGGACCGGCCCGCTGACCCCACGGCCGCACGGGCGTATCGACCGGATGTGCGCCGGCACCGATAACGGGCTTCCGGTTCAGGTCGAGTGGTTCGGCAGTGCCCGCACCTGGAACCGGCTGGTCAGGTCCGGCAGGATCCGGTGCAGCGCGTCTACGGTCCCCTGCCGGTTGCCGCCGGCGTCGTGCAGCAGCACGATCGAGCCCGGCCGGACGCTGCTGACCACGGTGGCCGCGATCCGATCGGCGCCCGGCGCCTGCCAGTCGGACGGGTCGACCGTCCAGTGCAGTGGGATCATCGCGAGATCCTTCGCCACCGTCACCACCGTATGCGTCCACG
>NZ_JBEYER010000193.1:0-3719 GCF_040634005.1 Micromonospora sp. NPDC007271 | reverse complement strand
CGCTCGGTGTTGCGGACGGCGTGACCGACGGCGTGGCGCTGGGCGTGGCAGAGGAGGTACGGGGTGTTGCGGAACTGGGCGGCGTCGACGGTACCTCCGAAAAGGCAATCGGCTCCTCGGACGGGCTCGGCGGGGTGGTGGCCGCCGATACCGGCGGCCCGGCTTCCGGTGCCGCGCCCGGCTCCCGCAGGAACGGCAGAGCGCAGAGCACCGCCCCCAACGCGAGTCCCCCGATCGGAATCAGCCAGCGGGGCCGCCGACGAGCCGGCCGCGAGTAGGCAACCCGCCCGCGACTGTGCTTCCCTCGGGGCCGCGCGCCCTCTTCCGCCTCAGGGGGCTGCGGGCCGGACTCCTTGTGGCCGTACTCGTTGCAGCCGGCGGAAACATCGTGCCGGTAGTAACCCTCGGCGGCGTAGCCCGCCTCCGGTAGGGCGTCCAGCTGTGCTCCGTACGCATCCTCGTGGTCCGAACTGGCATCGACCGGCCGGTACCACTCATGGCCCCGGCGTTCATCCGGATAGGCGTGGTCGTGCTCGTCGTACAGCTCGGCCCGGCCGGGCTCGTCGTACCCGGGTGCGGGGTAGGCCAGCGGGTCGGACCTCCGATACGCCTGCCCGTGCTGGTGGTGCGCCCCCTCGTACTGATCCTCGTACTGGTGGTGCCGGTGCCTCCCGTGTCGCCCTTCGTACTCCGGGTGGGCAGCGTGATCGGCGGAACGAGCGGTCGATCTCTCGGCCACGGTCGCCGGCCTCCTCAAGCACAGTTACGGACCGCTAACTGACCTTACTCACCATCGGCCGAAAGTCCATCCAGACATCCGGCGAACAGACGATCTGGAGCCCGTCGCAGACGGGCATGCGACGGAGTCGCTAAGCGGGTGTAGCGGGCTGGCACAGCAACTCGCCCGTGGCCGGATCCTGGCACAGGTATTGGCGACCCTCGTGCATCCACCCCCAGATCGAGTCCTTGAACAGGGGTCGCCGGCAGTGCCTGCAGGCGACGCGCTGCCTTTCCCCGGGTACCGGCTGGGCAACCTGGGCAGCCCCGTCCGCATTGGCGGGGGTTCTGGTTGTGGATTTCGGCGAGGCGGTGGCAGCGGAGCGGCGGGCTGGCCGGGGCTGCGGAGCTGGGATTGACGGTGGGGTCTCAACCATGCGAACTCCCTCTGCGCCTTGAACGGCCGGACCGACGGCACCCTGGGTCTGGAACCGCTCACCAGGGAAGCTGTTTAGGCCCGTTCTCTCCACAAAAGGAGGCGTTGCGGACGGCCGTGCCGTTACGGGCATCGCCGCCGGTAGACCCTGGGAAGGGGGTGTGTACAGGTCAACGCGGCCGCGCTCGCCGTGGTCGTCGGTCCTCTTTGGCCGGTTTGACGGCCCAGCCGACCCGCACTTGTTGCAGGGCGATTCCGGGCGAGGCTGCGACGCCTGCTCTCCGCCCGAGCGCCCCGGCGGCTCTGGCATGATGCTCGCCATGTCTGGCACGCCTAGCCCTTACCAGTCGGGTGCGAACTCGCCCACGATGCCGTTGAGGCTGATCGGCGGGCGGCAGGCACCTGGCCCCGACAAGACGCGCTGGTTCATGTGGGCGGCGGTCGTTGGTGCTCTGGTCGCGGTGATTCTTGCCGCCGTGACCGTCGCGTTTTCCGGCGGGGATACCGAGCGGCTGGCTTCTGCACCAGCGGCTACTGCGCCTACGGAGGCTCCGATACCAGAGGTAGCCGAATCGGAGGCGACCGGCGCGCCAACTGCCTCCCCGTCTGCCTCCCCGTCTGCCTCCCCCTCCTCCTCGAAGCCTGCGAAGCCGTCCCCTCGGCCAAGCTTGCGCCCGGTCGACCTCATCGCCGGACTGCACACGACAGTCCTCGGGCTCGCACGGGATGGACAGTTGGACCGGGACGCCGGCAAGGAGTTGACAAAGCGGCTTCGGGAAGCCGCGGAGAAGCTCGCGGACGGCAAGGTCGACAAGGCCCGGGACAAACTCGCTGAATTCGGCGAAAAGGTGGCTAAGCTGCGGAAGGAGAACAAGCTCTCCGACGCCGGCTACCAGACCCTCATCGCCGGACTGACGCAACTCGTCGCACTCCTGCCCAACCGCTGATAGTTCGGCGGGCTCGCGCCGACGGAAGAGGGCTGAGGCAGGACACAACCGACCTCGACTTCCAGCCGAACCCGGGCCGGCCACCTCTGCCGGCGTGGCCCCCTCCACTGAGTGGCGGCTCGCCCCGAGGTATCGAGCGTGTCGAGGCGGCAGAACCAGGCGATCATGCCATCGGCGACCGATCGCAGCATGTGCAGCCACAGCCCCTCGTCGAGGCGGTTGATCCCGCACTCTGCGGCATGGTGCCGCATGTCCGCGCCCAAGCCACTCGTCGTGGGCCGAGTCCGGCTTGCTCGGGTCTGTCGAGTTACGAACCCTGTTGCGTTTCGCGCACGATCACCGATCTCCATATCAATGGACATCGAATTGAGGAGGGATCTCATGGTGATGACCCGGCTACTTGCCAGCACGGTGGCGGCCACCGCCTTCGTTGCCGTCACCGCAGCGCCCGCGCAGGCGGCCGTCAACGACCCCCTGTACGACAAGCAATGGGGCCTGCAGCAGATCCGCGCCGAGCGGGCTTGGGCGATCAGCACGGGAAGCAACGTCGTGATCGCCGTCGTCGACACGGGCGTCGACCTGAGGCACCCGGACCTTCAGTCCAAGCTGGTCCCCGGCGCGACCTTCGTCGACTGCGGTCCGGCCTCCTGCGGTAACGGCGACTGGCGAGGGCCCGACGGCGAGCCGGACGCGGGAGACGAGCACGGCACCCACGTGGCGGGCATCGCGGCCGCGGCCACCGGCAACGGTGCCGGCGTCGCGGGGGTGGCCCCCGACGCGAAGATCATGCCGATCAAGGTGCTGGAGGCGGGCAGCGGCAGCTTCGCCGACATCGCGGCCGGTATCCGCTACGCGGCCGACCACGGCGCCCAGGTGGTCAACCTGAGCCTCGGCGCGCTGCCGGGTTCCCAGGCCCTCACCCTGGTCGGGCTCGAGTCCGACGTGACCGAGGCGATCGTGTACGCGCAGACGAAGGGCGTGGCCGTGATCGCCGCCGCGGGAAACGAGACGGCACCCCTCTGCGACACCCCGGCGTGGGAGCCCGGCGCACTCTGCGTCACCGCCACGGACCGGAACGAACTGAAGGCGTGGTACTCCAACCTGGGCGTGAAAGCCGACCTGAAGGCCGTTGCGGCTCCCGGTGGTGCCGGCCTCGTCAACTGCGACGACGACGTGTGGTCCAGCGTCCCGACCGGTACCGGTGCGGCCGCCTGCGGGCAGGGCGACTATGACGCGTACGCCGGCACCTCAATGGCCACGCCACATGTGTCGGGAGTGGCGGCGCTGCTCTTCGCACAGGGCCGCAGCCTGGACAACGTGTACTCGGTGTTGATGTCGACCGCCCGCACGCCCGTCGTCGGTCTGCGCGGTGTCTACACGCCAGCGTACGGCTGGGGCATCGTCGACGCTCAGGCCGCTGTCGCGGCACCCCGCACCTGACACGCTGCCACGCAGGCCCCGACTCCGACCGCGCTGGCGCCCCGACCCCGAGTAGACGGCGGCCGGGGCGGCCGGCGATCAGGACCCGCCGGCAGGGGCCATAGAACCTAACAAAGCACTACTGGGCGGTGACGTGGGTGACGCGGATGAACCTGACAGGTTCGGTGCCGTCGTTGCGG
>NZ_JBEYER010000192.1:0-3754 GCF_040634005.1 Micromonospora sp. NPDC007271 | reverse complement strand
TCAAGCCTGACCGCCCGGAGCCGGGCACGGCGGGCCACACCCAGAACCGCAACCAAACGTAGGGTGGTCAGCGTGGCGACGCTTCTGCTTCTGCGACACGGCCGGACCACCGCGAACGCGGACGGCGGCCTGGCCGGCCGGCAGCCGGTCGAGCTGGACGAGACCGGCCGCGCTCAGGCCACGGCCGTCGGCGAGCGGTTGCGGGCGCTGCCCCTGGCGGCGGTGGTGACCAGCCCGCTGATCCGCTGCCGGCAGACCCTGGAGCTGGCGCTGCCGCAGGCCGAGCCGGTGGTGGACGAGGGGCTGATCGAGTGCGGGTACGGCAGCTGGGAGGGGCAGCCGCTGAAGAAGCTGGCCAAGGAGCCGCTCTGGCCGGTGGTCCAGCAGCATCCCAGCGCAGCCGTCTTCCCCGAGGGCGAGGCGATGGCGGCGATGGCGGCGCGAGCGGTCACCACCGTGCGCTCCTGGGACGCCCGGGTCACCGCCGAGCACGGGCCGGAGGCGGTCTGGCTGGCCTGCAGCCACGGCGATGTGATCAAGGCGATCGTGGCGGACGCGCTCGGCGTACACCTGGATCTTTTCCAGCGGATCGTCGCGGACCCGGCCTCGGTGACGGCGATCCGCTACACGCCGCTACGGCCGTTCCTGGTCCGGCTCAACGACATCGGCGGCGATCTCGCGGGGCTGGTGCCGCCGCCCGGCAAGCGGCGCCGGCGGGCGGCGCGTACGGCGGATTCGGACGCGTCCGTGGGCGGCGGCGCGGGGGCGGCACCGTGAGCGTGGGGGCGGGCTTGCGAGCCCCGCGACCGCGAATTGCGGTGAGCCGGTGAGCCGGCCCGCCACGCCCGGAAAGCGACACCGTGGGCCACGGCGTTTCGCCTTGGGCGGATTCAACGTCGGTGCGCTGCGCGGCGGTTCCGGCCTCCGGATAGGGTCGTGGGTATGACCCACCAGGTGCACGCCTTCGAGCCGCCGGAGCGGTTCGTCGCCGGAACCGTCGGCCCGCCGGGGGAGCGTACGTTCTTCCTCCAGGCGCGCGGTGGTGGCCGGCTGGTCAGCGTCGCGCTGGAGAAGGTCCAGGTGTCCCTGCTCGCCGAGAAGCTGGAGGAGCTGCTCGCCGAGGCGCAGCGCCGGTTCGGCGTCCAGCTGCCCGAGGCACCCGCCGCGCCCGGCGACAACGACCCTCTGGACACCCCGGTCGACGAGGAGTTCCGGGTCGGCACGCTCGGCCTGGCCTTCGACGTGGACACCGCCACCGTGGTGATCGAGGCGATCGCCGCTGGGGAGACGGAGGTCGCGGTCGCGCTGGGCGAGGCCGACGACGACGACGAGGACGAGGACCCGGACGAGCCGGACGACGACCTGGATCGGCTCCGGGTGCGGCTGACCCCGGAGGCGACCCGTGCCTTCATCGAGCGGGCGCGCCGGGTGGTCAACGCCGGCCGCCCACCCTGCCCGCTCTGCGGCCAGCCGCTGGATCCGGCCGGCCACCTCTGTCCGCGGCACAACGGTTATCACCGGTGACCTCGTCGGAACTCCAGCCCCGGCAGGACGGCGCCGCCGCATTGCGGCTGCTCACCGACGGTGAGCTCGTCCTGGAGGGGCGGCTGGTCGACGCCTCCAACACCACCCTGCGCGGGGTCCTCACCCTGGACGGGCTGGCCGCGCGTTGCGTCTACAAGCCGGTCCGGGGTGAGCGCCCGCTCTGGGACTTTCCGGATGGCACGCTCGCCGGCCGGGAGGTCGCGGCCTATCTGGTCTCCCGGGCCACCGGTTGGGACCTGGTGCCGCCGACCGTGCTGCGGGACGGGCCGTTCGGCCCCGGTTCCTGTCAGCTCTGGATCGACGAGCCGGAGGACGTCGAGCCGCTGGTCGGGTTCGTGCCGGCCGCCGCGGTGCCGCCGCGCTGGTTTCCGGTGGCCGCGGCCCGCGACGACGACGGGACCGCGTACGCCCTCGCGCACGCCGACGATCCGCGCCTGGCCCGCCTGGCTGTCCTCGACGCGGTGCTCAACAACGCCGACCGCAAGGGAGGCCACGTGATCGCGGGCCCCGACGACCGGATCTACGGGGTGGACCACGGCGTCTGCTTCCACGTCGAGGACAAGCTGCGGACGGTGCTGTGGGGCTGGGCCGGCCGGCAGCTTCCGCCGGACGCAGTGGAGGTGCTGGCCGGGCTGGCCGGGCAGCTCACCGGCCCGCTCGGCGACGAGCTGGCCGAGCACCTGACCCTCGGTGAGGTCGCCGAGGTGGTGGCCCGGGTGGATCGGCTCGGGGAGACCGGACGCTTCCCGCTGCCCTCGCAGGACTGGCCGGCCATGCCCTGGCCGCCGATGTGAGCCGCTGTCGTGTTGATCACTCCGGGCCTGCCACCCGGGGGCCTGACGGATCGTTAGGCTGGCGGTCATGGAGTCTTGGGCGGGACATGAGGTGCCACGGCTGCCCGGCGGCGGCCAGGCACTGAGGTTGTACGACTCGGCGCGGCAAGGTGTCCACCCCAGCCGGCCCGACGGGGTCGCCGCGATGTACGTCTGCGGCATCACCCCGTACGACGCGACCCACCTCGGCCACGCCGCAACCATGATCACCTTTGATCTGGTGCAGCGGATGTGGCTGGACGCCGGCCTGACCGTGCGGTACGTGCAGAACGTCACCGACATCGACGACCCACTGCTGGAGCGGGCCGAGCGCGACGGCGAGGACTGGAAGGTCCTGGCCATGCGGGAGACCGCACTGTTCCGGGAGGACATGGAAGCGCTGCGGATCATTCCGCCGGCGCACTACGTCGGCGCCATCGAGTCGATCCCGGACATTGCCGAGAAGGTCCTCGTGCTGCTCAAGGACGGCGCGGCGTACCGGCTCGACGACGGCACCGGGGACGTCTACTTCGACATCACCGCCGCGCCGGCGTTCGGCTACGAGTCCAACCTGTCCCGTCAGCAGATGCTGGAGATCTTCCCGGAGCGCGGCGGCGACCCGGACCGGGCCGGCAAGCGTGACCCGCTCGACCCGCTGCTGTGGCGCGGCGCCCGGGAGGGCGAGCCGTCCTGGCCGGGCGGCGACCTGGGCGCCGGCCGGCCCGGCTGGCACATCGAGTGCGCGGTGATCGCGCTGAACCTGCTCGGCGACCGGATCGCCGTGCAGGGCGGCGGCAACGACCTGATCTTCCCGCACCACGAGTGCTCCGCGGCGCACGCCGAGCGGCTGACCGGCCAGGCACCGTTCGCCGACCACTACGTGCACGCCGGCATGATCGGCCTCGACGGCGAGAAGATGTCGAAGTCCAAGGGCAACCTGGTCTTCGTCTCCCGGCTGCGGGCCGACCAGGTGGACCCGATGGCGGTCCGGCTCGCCCTGATGAGCGGGCACTACCGCACGGACCGGGCCTGGACCGACGACCTGCTCGACGCGGCGCAGCAGCGGCTGGCCCGCTGGCGTCGGGCCGCCGCCGCCCCGGCCGGGCCGTCCGGCGCCGAGTTCCTCGCCGGGGTACGCGCCCGCCTCGCCGACGACCTCGACACCCCCGGCGCCCTGGCGCTGGCCGACGCCTGGGCCGACCAGGCCCTGGCCGGCGTCGCCGACGACGCCGAGGCCCCGAAACTCTTCGCCACCACCACCAACGCCCTCCTAGGCATCCCCCTCTAACCCCCCACCCCACCCCCCCACCCCCCCCACCCCCCGCGCCGTTACTTGCAAATGTGGCCCTGGCGAAAGGGGAAAAAAAGCGCCCAGATGGGCGCAAATTCACGGTTGG
>NZ_JBEYER010000191.1:0-4018 GCF_040634005.1 Micromonospora sp. NPDC007271 | reverse complement strand
CTGTCCCCATGATCAGCCGGGGTCGATGCCGCCGCCCAGCAGGTTAAAGATCAAGTTAGGGCGATCAACCGGACCCCGTGGGTGTCGTCGCGTTGGAGCAGGGCGTGGCTGGTCGCGTCGGTGACGGCCGTGTCGTGTTCGTCGAGGAGCAGGCGCAGCAGTAGTTCGGCGATGTCGTCGCGTTCGGCTCGGCGGGCGAGGTCGTGGCCGGCCTTCGCTCGGTCAGACCACCGTGGCGATGAGGCGGCGGTGATGGTGGCGAGGAGGCCGGGGTCGGGGTCTTGCATGGCGGTCAGGGTTTCACGTCGCGGGCCGGGGCACGGGGGTGAGTCGTGGCGGTTCGGGCTTGCGGACCTTGAACCGGGCGATGGGCTTGGTGGTCGTGCGAGGTACTTCCGCCAGGAGTTGGTCGCTGTCGTGGATGCGGAAGGTGGTGTCGGCGTCTTCGACGGTGACGGTTCGGCCGGCGTGGCCGATGCCGACGTGGATTTTCTGGCCGGCGATGACGAGGCTGCCGCGGCTGCTGACGCGTCGTTCGACCCGTAGTGGTGTTGGGGATGGTTGCGGTGGTGGTCCGGCGGGGCGCGCATCGCGGATGCGGGCCTGCTCTTGTGGGGTGAGCGGGTTGGGCAGGCTGCGCAGCAGGGTTCGGTCGGCGTCGAGAAGGTGGAGGACGCCGCGGTCGAGGCGGATGGTGACGCGTCGTCCGGCGAGGTGGTAGCCGATGGGGTGTTGCCGGCCGGCGAGGCTGACCAGGCCGGTGGCGTTGACGAGACGGTCGACCTCGACGGGAGCCCCCGGCTTGACCGGGCCGGCGGTGGCCGGGGGCGGTCCGGCGGGGTGGCCGCCGTCGGCGAGGAGTTGACGCAGGTGGGTCGGGGTGAGCCGGGAGGGGACGGTCTTGAGTCGGACGCCGTCGAGGAGCAGGTGAACCACGGTGGTGTCGGCCCAGAGGCCGATCGCGAGTCCGGCACGGGCTGGGCCGAGCCAGAACTGTTGCCCGCAGACGGCGAGGTTGCCGGAGGCGGGAACGGTGCGGGTGATCTCGACGGCCAGGTTGACCGGGTCGACACCGTTGGTCGACAGCACCAGCGGGGCGGGCAGGGCCGGCGGGTCCTGCGACTCAGCCGCCGGTGCCGGGCGGGGTGCGGGCACGGCGGGCGCCAGGGCGGGCGGCAGCCGCAAAGGCAGCTGCCCGTCGGTGGGGTGGGCGGTGAACCGGTCGGCTGGGAACGCCATGTCCAGGGACTGGTGGGGTCGGTTGGTGTTGTACTCGGTGCGGAAGGCGTCCACGGCCGTCTGCACGGCCTCCAGGTCGGGCCACACGTCGACGTCGTCGAGCAGTTCTCGTTGCAGGGTTTGGTGGAACCGCTCAACCTTCCCGGTGGTGGTGGGTGTGCGGGGTTTGGTGTTGCGGGCCACGATACTGTTCTCCCGGCAGATCCGTTCGAACATCACCTCGGCCGGGCGGGGCTGGTTGAACCGGCCGGTGAACTGCTTGCCGTTGTCGGTCAGCACCTCCTCGGGGATTCCGAACTGTTGCAGCGCTTCGGCGAAGGCCAGGCAGACGGCCCGGCCGGTGGCCCGGCGGACCACGGTGGCGATGACGCAGAACCGGGAGTGGTCGTCCACGCCGGTGACGACCTTGGCTTCGGCGCCGCTGGCCAGCTTGATTCCGCCGACGATGTCCAGCTGCCACAGCTCCATCGGCCGGTCGCGTTCCCAACGCCGGCAATCCTCCCGCCAGCGTCGACGAGGGACCGGGTCAATGAGGCCGTGCCGTACCAGGACCCGGTACATGGTGCTCAGCGACGGCACCGGACCAGGGCAACCGAGACGGCCCAACTCGAACTGCAGCCGACGCTGACCCCACCGCGGATGCCCACGGCGTAGTTCGCAAATCGCCGCTTCGACCTCCGGGCTGGTCTGGGCCGGATGGGCATGCGGACGATGAGAGCGATCCGCCAACCCGTCCAGGCCCTCATCGCGATACCAACCCAACCAGCGGTGCACCGCCTGCCGGGACACGCCGAACCGCTCGGCAACCTCAGACACCGGAAGTCCGGCCTGGACCTCCAACACTGCTCGGTAACGTTGCTCCGTCACGTTCAACTCCACCAGCACTCTGCGGAGTGTCACGCATCAAGTGAAGTCACTGTGTAACGCATCAACCGGAGTCGGACAGCCGGCTGCCGGCGAAGTGGTTCAAAGTTTCTGTACGTGTTCAAGGCGGCCCTGAACGGGCCGCACGCGCCGCCACCTGGGCGCGCGCCGGCCGCTGCCGCTGTCGCTCTGCGGCCGTCACGCCTGATGCCCGGCGGCCGGCGCGGAGAGCGGGAGCCCGGAGGGCCGCCGCAGAACGACAGACTGTTGACCGGGGTGTGGTGGGCCGGCAGCCGGCCGGGCCGCGCGGCCACAAGCCCGCGCGGCGTAGGGGAGCGCACGCCGGCCGCGTCGGCGAGCTGCCGGCGGTCGCGGGGTTGCGGTTACTGCGCCTCCGGCGGGGGCGCAACGACTCCAGGATGGCCGGGGCTCCGCCGGCGGGTCACGGTCCGTGGGTGGTTGCGGAAGGAGCGATCCCGCCCGCCATCGACCCGGGCGAGCCGAGCAGACCACCGCCCGACCCGCCAGCGTCCGAACCTGCGTCAAGGTCCGCTTGACGTGGGGGGCCGGGCGGCGGCCCGCTCCCGCGAGGGCGGGTCGACGGCAGACGGGATGACGGTCCGTCAGCCTGAGGCTAGGCTGGAGGCCTTGGACGCCTGTTGCCCTTTAGCTACGAGTTCCGCGAACTTGGATTGGCGATCCCGCCAAAAGGTCATCGATTGCTTCAGGGACTAGCAAATCTAGATAATCGATTAACTCGTATGGAATCAATCCGGCGTTGTCGCCGTGCGGCGACAACGCCGGTAACAATGGCAGCTATCGGTAGGGTCGCGGCCGGGCCTTGTTGCGAATATCGTTGTACCCGAACGCCGGGTTATCCTAATTCTGTGCGGCCTAGCCGTGCTGCTAACCGACCTTGGGGGCGATTCCGGCCCTGAGTGGCTCTTGCGTTATCCGTTGATGGTCCAGGCTTGGCTCGAGGCAAGGTCATTGCATCGCGAAGTGATGACGTTTCCGCCCGTACCATCAAGACACCGCTCTGTAGCTGCGTTACGGATCTGGCGGCCACCCGTTCCAGCGAGGTACCAGCGCTGGTAAGCTCCCCCGTTGCAACTGATGGCATATACATCACCGGCGGAATTGCTGTCCAAACACAAGCCGGTCTGGTAGTTGACGAAAGTCGTCTCGCCAATGCTGTTCGGATTGATTGTCCATTGCTGTCCGCTAGCACCACTGCACGTCGTAGTGGATACGTAATTCGCAACGTCTAGACACTTGTTGTTCTCGCTGCGATGGTAAACACTTACCCGCCGAGCTGCCGCATCCGCCGGCGCGACTACGGCAAGAGTCGCCGCCGTTACTACCAAAGCCATGCCCGCTGCTTGTGTCGGCCTGCGATAGCGAATCCTCATGCCCTTTCCTCTCTTCTTGAGCGATTGCACTTTCAGTCTGTCAGGGGGTTCAGGAGTGCATGCCCCGTGTTGGTAACGAAAAGATAAAGCTTGCAGGAGACGATATGAGGTGCTGGCCGGGGCTCGGGGCAGCTGTACGGCCGGCACGGAAGCGGTCAGAGTCGGCTCTGGCCGCGCCAGTCTTACCGGACGCCGAAACGACCCGGGTCGACCGAGGCGGGAGACGGTCTGGCATGCAGGCAGACGGAGGGCACGGAACTTGTAAGCGAGGCAGCAAGAAGGCAGCGCGACCCTCGATGCGGGTCGGCCCTGAGCGTCAACGGACGACGCCCGGCACCTGCTGGTCGACGCTCACCGCCACCAGCTGGCAGTAGCCGACAGCTTGAGGCCGCATCCCCCCGCCGGGGTCAGCCCGAGTCGCCGGCGGAATGGCTGTCGACAGCAACGCTGACAGACATCCCATGGGGCCTGGGTGTCAAGCTGCTGCCTTTTGATCATGCTGT
>NZ_JBEYER010000190.1:0-4661 GCF_040634005.1 Micromonospora sp. NPDC007271 | reverse complement strand
CGACCACGACAACCCGCGACGAGGCGAGATAGCCCAGCCGACGCAGGAACGAGGCCGCAGCAACACGCCGGTCTGCGCCTCGTCCAGCCGGTGCCCGTCGAGCCCCTCCTCCGCCAGCACGGCCGCCGCGTCGGCGAGCTGGCGCTCCCGGGCGAGCTGGTCGGCGCGCAGCCGGTGGCGGCGGTCCTCGCCGCGGTCGACCCGCGCCGGCCGGCCCCGGCCCGTACCGGGTGCCCGGCCGGTGGCCACCAGGGTGCGCGACAGCTCGACCGCAGGCGCCTCCCACCACGACAGGCGGGTCGGGATCGCCTCCGGGTCCGGATGAGCCACCGCCACGTGCCGCGGACCGCCCAGGCCGAACACGACGTCGAAGAGCGCGTGGGCGGCCTCCTGGGAGCCGGCGCGGGTGAACCAGGCGGCCAGGTGACGCAACTGCGACTCGCGGCTCACCCCGCCGCGCCGTGCCTCGGTCACTCTGCGCAGCAACGCTAGGACGTCGCCGATCGCGCCGATGGTGGCGTCGGCGAGCCGGTCGGCCTCGCTGGCCTCCTCGAGCCCCGGCGGCGCCAGCCACGACCGCAGCCCGCGCCAGCGGCGCCGCCAATCCTCCAGCCGCTCCACGGGCGTGTGGAAGAGCCGCTCGTCGGCCTCGGCCGCCGCCTCGATGAGCCGGTCCAGGCCGGTCGCCTCCACCTCGTGCACCGCCGCCCGCAGCCGCGGCGTGTAGCGCTGCAACTCGTCGTGAAAGTCCCGCAGGTGGGCCAGCAGGGCGTCCTTGTGGGCGAGGAACATCTCCGGGCGCACGTCGTTGGTCCGGCTCAGGTCACCGAGCATGTGGTAGAAGCGGGCGGCCCGCTCGGCGATGTCGGCCAGTGCCCGGTCGAGCCGGTTGAGCTTGCGGTAGACCTCCTCGGCGTCGCCCGCCTCGTTGGCGGCGGCGAGCGCGGTCAGGTCGGCCAGCAGGTCCGCGAAGACCAGCCGGGACAGGGTCGTGTCGTCCATCGTCGCGGTGAGCACCGTCTCCACCGCCCGGTGGGCCCGGTAGCCGGCCTCGGTGAACTGGTAGACCGAGTGCCGGTTGCGGTATTCGGCGAGGGTCGTCGCGCGGGTGCCGTCCTGGCCCCGGTCGAGCACCCCCCAGTCCACGAGCGCGTCGAGCAGCCGCGGCAGCTCCAGCTCGGCCGGATCCGGGCAGTCCGGGTTGGCCTGGTGCAGCGCCTCCATCGCCGCGGCCACGTCGGCGGTGTGCAGCATGACGTGGTAGCTGGAGCGTGCCGTCTCGAAGGCGCGCAGCAGCCAGAGGTAGGCGAACCGGTTCTCGGCGGTGACGTAGCCGAACAGCCGCATCCGATCGTCCAGGCCGAACTCGTCCAGGCCGAACGTGTGCCTCGACGGCGGTGCGGTCATCGTCGTCCTTCCGGGCGGCCGTTGCGGAAAGCCGGGCCAGCCTACCCACCCCGTCCGACTTGCCCAGCTCGGGACCGGCCGTGTCGCTGCGCCGCCGCCCCGATCGTTGCCTAACCGTTCCGGCGTGTGCTTCGATCCTCGACCAACGCGCCAGCGGCGGCCGGAGGCCTCCGTGCGGTTGACACCGGAGGAGGTGGAACGGTGGCCGAGCACGCCGACCTGGTCATCACCGGCGCCGACGTCTACACCGTCGACGCCGCCCGCAGCTGGTCCGACGCGGTCGCCGTACGCGGTGACCGGATCGTCGCGGTCGGCTCCGAGCCCGCGTCCGCGCTCATCGGCCCGCGGACCCGGGTGATCGAGGCCAGCGGCGGCATGGTGCTGCCGGGCTTCCAGGACGCCCACATCCACGCTCCCTTCGCCGGGCGCAACCGACTCCGCGTCTGGCTCAACGACCTCACCGGCCGGCAGGCGTACCTGGACCGGGTGGCGCGCTACGCGGCCGACAACCCCGACCAGCCCTGGATCATCGGTGGCGGCTGGGCGATGGAGCACTTCCCGGGCGGCACCCCGCGCAAGGAGGACCTGGACGCGATCGTGCCGGACCGCCCGGTCTTCCTGTTCAACCGGGACGTGCACGGCGCGTGGGTCAACTCCCGGGCCCTCGAGATCGCGGGCATCACCAGGGACACGCCGGACCCCGCGGACGGGCGGATCGAGCGCGACCCGGACACCGGCGAGCCGACGGGCACGCTGCACGAGGGCGCGGCGTACAGCTTCAACGACCGGCACGTGCCCCTGCCGGGGCGCACCGAGTGGGAGGATGCCATCCTCAACGCCCAGGAGCACCTGCACTCGCTGGGCATCACCGGCTGGCAGGACGCCTGGGTGACGCCGGGAACCCTGGAGGCGTACCGGTCGCTCGCCGCGTCCGGTCGGCTCGCGGCCCGGGTCGTCGGCGCCCTGTGGTGGGACCGGCACCGCGGCCTGGACCAGATCCCTGATTTCCGCACCCAGCGGGAATCCGCGACAGCCGGCGGCTTCCACCCCACCACGGTCAAGATCATGGTCGACGGCGTGCTGGAGAACTACACCGGAGCCCTGCTCGAGCCGTACTGCGACGGCTGCGGCGGCCACACCGACAACCACGGCCTGACGTACGTCGACGCCGACCTGCTCGCCGCCGCGGTGACCGAGCTGGACCGGCTCGGCTTCCAGGTCCACCTGCACGCGATCGGCGACCGCGCCGTGCGCAACGCCCTCGACGCGGTCGCGGCCGCCCGCACGGCCAACGGGCGTACGGACAACCGTCACCACATCGCCCATCTGCAGCTCGTCCACCCGCAGGACGTGCCGCGCTTCCGGCAGCTGGGCGTGACCGCGAACTGCCAGGCCTACTGGGCGCAGATGGAGCCGCAGATGGAGGAGCTGACGCTGCCGTTCCTCGGCCGGGAGCGGGCGGAGCTGCAGTACCCCTTCGGCGACCTGCTGCGCTCCGGCGCCACCCTCGCCATGGGCAGCGACTGGGCGGTGACGACCGCGAACCCCCTCGAAGAGATCGAGGTCGCCGTGACCCGGATCGACCCGGAGCACCGCGACAACGCGCCGTTCCTGCCGGAGCAGGCGCTGCCGCTGTCCGTCGCCCTCGCGGCGTTCACCGCCGGCTCGGCGTACGTCAACCACGACGCCGACGGCGGCACGATCGCGGTCGGCAAACGCGCGGACCTGGCCGTACTCGACCGCAACCTGTTCGCCGCCGGCGCGGGCCTGCCGGCCGACGCCCGCGTCACCCACACGATCGCCGGCGGCGCCGTCGTCTACGAAAGCGGCCGGTCGGGGTAGAACGCCGCGCTTCTACCTTCTGTAGGAAAAAGGTGGGCGGGGCCGCCACATCTGTTGGAAATATCCTTTTGCATTGACAAAGTTGCGGATTTCTATTGCCTGCTCCCGGCCGGACGCGTCAAGATCGCCAAAAGGCAAAGGTGGTTCGCTCCCGAGCGTCACCGGTGCGCACTGCGCCTTGCTCGGTGGTCGGCGGATCCACGAGAGGAGTACCGCGTGCAGGTTCACAAGATGTCCACGATCCTCCGATCCCGAAGCGCGCTGGCCGCCGCTATGGCGGCCGCGCTGGCCGGATCGATCCTCACCGCCGCGCCCGTCGCCGCCGCCGTTCCTGAGGGACCGGGGCAGGGCAGCTGCAAGATCGCCGAGGACCCGTCCTGGGCGGGCTGGAGCAACCACCAGCAGGTGGGCGAGCAGCTCGCGCAGATCGAGCGCACCAGCGGCGGCCGGGTGGACGTCGACGTGGTCGGGCGCACCCAGCAGGGCCGGGAGCTGTGGGCGGCCCGGGTGGGCACCGGCGACAAGGTGCTGCTGGTCACCAGCGCGATCCACGGCAACGAGCGGACCGGCACCGAGGCGCTGCTCGCGATCCTCAAGCGGCTCGGCAGCAGCGGCGACGCCCAGACCCGGAAGATCCTCAGCGAGATCACCCTCGTCGCGATGCCCATGGTCAACCCGGACGGCGGCGAGCTCAACCGGCGGATGAACGTACGGTCCTGGGACGAGACGGTGACGGAGTTCCCGCAGCTGGCCGGGGCGCCGCGCGCCTGGTACCACGGGCTCAGGGGAGACGGCATCAACCTGCCCGGCTACGACCTGAACCGGGACTTCAACCCCGACCTCGATTACGTGCCGCGCGCCGCCGACCTGCCGGGCCGCGACACCGACGCCGGGTTCTTCCTCTCCCCCGAGTCGCGCGCCATCCGCGACGTCTATGTGGGGCTGCGGGCGGAGAAGGGCGCGGTCGACGCGTACGTCGACCTGCACCACATGGGACCGTGCGACCGGCTCACCGGCGGTGAGCAGGACGGCAAGCTGATCTCCGTCTCGCTCGACTACCCGCCGCTCGGGGTGCAGGACGGCGCCAAGTACAAGGCGGCGTGGCCGGCGCTCGACCAGGACAAGTCCCGCCGCTACGCGCTGACTGTCGCCAACGGCATGCAGGCGCAGTACGGCAGCCAGTCGAAGCTCGCGGCCGTCGGCCGGTACTACCACCCGGATGCCCGGGAGTACGCGGGTCAGGGTCGCTCGGCGTTCGCCCTGAACGGGACCGGCACGGTGCTCTTCGAGGTCCGCGGCCAGCAGGACGACCTGGGCCAGAAGCAGCACGGCATGCTGGTGAAGAGCGTGCAGACCGGCGGGCACCCTGCTCGGCGTGCTGGCCGGTGGCGCGGTGGGCGATCCCGCCGTGC
>NZ_JBEYER010000189.1:0-4718 GCF_040634005.1 Micromonospora sp. NPDC007271 | reverse complement strand
CGCCCAGGAAGCGTGGAACACGCGCTCCGGCTGGCCGGATGGAACTCGAAGCCTCGCGGCGGTATCGCGGTCATCACGGCACCCTCCTCACCAGGCACAACGCCCGGTGGGTCAGGCCGGAAACACCGTTAGATCCACACCCCCAGCCGCTGGCCTCAACTCACTATGGCGGACAGGGGTTCCATGGGTGAGATCGGTGCGAATGCAGACCCGCCGACAGGGCAGCGTGACAGGGTAGCGGCGTGATGGGTCAGCCAAGGGAGGCCGGCGATGATGGCGGCAGGGCGGTCCGACCTGCTGCGCAGACGTGGGAGCCCGCAGCAGACGACGTTCCTGGAATTGTTCTTCGACCTGGCGTTCGTCTTCGTCATCCAGCGGATCGCCCTGCGGGTGACCGAAGATCTGGCCCGCCCCGGCCTCGCCGACTCGTGGCTTGCGCTACCAGAGGCGGGCAAGACGCTGCTGCTACTCATTCCGCTGGCCTGGGTGTGGACCATGACCGCGTGGACGACGGCCAGACTAGACCCACGCCGGCTACCCGTGCAGGTCATCGTCATCATGACCATGTTCGGTGTGCTGATCATGTCGGCTGGGCTACCAACCGCGTTCCGCGGCGGCGGCCTGGCCTTCGCTGTGCCGTACGTTGTCCTCCAGGTCGGCCGGGTCATCGTCCTCAAGGTCATGCTGCGAGGGCACGAGCTGGAGGACAGAGTCACCCGTGACCTCGTCTGGTTCACGCTGACGGGCATCCTGTGGATCGTCGGCGCGTTCACCCACGACGGGACCCGGGTGATGCTGTGGGTTGCCGCAGCGGCCGGGGATTCCTTGGCGGCCCGCTTGGGGTGGCCCGTGCCGAAGCTCGGCCGGTCCCGTGCCATCCCGTGGGCGGTGGCCGGCGAACATTTGGCCGACCGTTATCGGCAGTTCCTCCTGATCGCTCTGGGTGAGTCGGTCCTGACCCTCGCCGCCGCCTACACCATGGGCTTGTATGACGTCGAGTCGACGGCGGCGTTCGTGATCGGGTTCGCCACCACCGTGCTGCTGTGGCGGATCTACTACTACCGGGCCGGGCAGATCCTCACCGATGCCATCGCCGCGTCGAAGAATCCCGCCCACCTCGGCCGGGTGGCCGCCTTCACCCACTGGACCATGATCCTCGGCATCATCAACACCGCCATCGGATACAAACTGACCATCTCCCACCCGCTCGGCCACACCAAATTGGCCTGGGTGATCGTCATCCTCGGCGGCCCCGCCCTGTACGCCGCCGGCCGCGCCCACTTCGAATACGTGGTCTTCGCCCGCGTCTCCCGACCCCGGATCATCGGAGTCATCATCCTCGTCCTCGCAGCCCCACCGATGCTCCTCCTACCACCGGTGCTGGTCTCCCTCACCGCCGCACTGGTCCTGTCCGGGATCGCCGTCACCGACGCCACACGAGCCCGCGGGAAACCACTCGAAGCCCCATCACCACCCAAATGAAGGATCCGAAGCCCTTGCGGAGCTGGCGCAGTTCCTCATCCTCGACGGTCGTGGGCCGGTCGAAACGCTCACCGTGATCAGCCTCGTCCTGGCGGATCCAGTTGCGCAGCGCCTCGGGATGCACACCGAGTTGCTCGGCCAGACGCTTGATCATCCGGGTTGAAGTCAGACTTGCGGTAGAGCCGCACCGCACGCCGGCACAGCTCGTCCGGGTACTCACGAGGGGCGGGCACAGAGAACCGGTCAAGCCCCTGGAAGTGGTGTAACGGCTGATCTTTCGAGTTGTATTGGTTAGAAGGGTTGTGTTCCGGGCTGGTCAGTGGCGGGTTCGCTGGTTTCGGGTTGCCAGCGGTCGATGTCGTCGGGCCAGGCTGCGGGACGGCCGTGGCCGTGTTCGTCGGGGTCGGCCCCTGAACAGGGCCGACCCCGGCGGGCTGCTCACCGGAGGACGTCGTAGACCAGCTTCTGGATTCCGTTGGCGTATGACTCGCTCTCGATGAGCTTGAGGTTCTGCTTGTCCCTGTCGGTGTCGCTGAACAGCCGCTTGCCCGCGCCGAGCAGGACTGGGAAGACCAGCAGGTGGTAGCGGTCGATCAGGCGGGCATCGGCCAGGTTGCGGTTCAGGGTGGCGCTGCCGTGGATGATGATCGGCCCGCCCTCGGTCTTCTTCAGTGCGGCGACGTCGTCCAGTGACCGGAGGATGACGATCTCGCCCCAGTTGGACACCAGGTCCTTCTCCTGCAGCGTGGTCGACACGACGTACTTCGGCATCGCGTTGTAGCCGGGGAACTCCGCGGTCATGCCCGGCCACACCGGGGAGAACGCCTGATAGCTGACCCGGCCCAGCAGCATGGCAGTGGCCTCGTCCTGCTCACGGCCCTTAATCTCGTACGCGGCCTCGTCGAACTCGATGTCTTTGAAGGTCCAGCCCGAGTTGCGGTAGCCCGGTTCTCCGCCGGGCGCCTCGATGACGCCGTCGAGCGAGACGAACGCGGTGGCGATCAGAGTGCGCATTGGTAGCTCCTTGGTTGATTTGAGGTGCATTGTTCGTTACGGGGTCGGCGGTGCCGTCGGTTCCGCGTCGGCGGGGTACCAGCGGAGTTCGACGGTGTTGCGGTCTGGGTCCTGGACGTAGAGGGAGATGCCCTGGCCTCGGGCGCCGGACCGGCTCACCGGCCCTTCGAGGACGGTGAACACGCCGGATGCGATGACGTCGTGCCAGTCCAGCGGGTCGACCACCAGGCAGATGTGGTCGACGTTCGACTCGCCGCGGTGCCGCTGGACCAGGTCGATGATGGTGTCCGGACTGACCCGGACGGACGGGAATCTGATCCTCCCGGCCCGCCACTCGGAGACACGCACGGGTTCGAGGCCGAGCACCCCGCAGTAGAAGGCCAGCGATCGCTCGACGTCCTCGACGTTGAGGACGAGGTGGTCGAATTCCCTGACCCGTACGGTGCTCACTTCCCCTCCAGGGCGCGGGCCTGGCGCAGCCAGTCGGTGAACAGCGGCACGTCGATGTCGGCGGTGGATAGGAGCCGCACCGAGGCCATCTTCCGGGCGCTCGGGGTCAGGCGGCCGGACCGGTCGTTGATCTCCTGCCCGCGCCAGAGGCCGAAGGTGACGTACGAGGTGTAGGCCTTGATCAGGCAGATGGGCCGCCGTCCCGGAGCCTCGCCGAGGCCCCATACCGGGTGGCCGTGCCACATCACGCCGGTGGCGTCGGCCAGCGTGCCGTCGATGACCACGCGGGTGGTCTCGGCGATCTCCCGCAACGAGATCCCGAGCGCAGTCAAGTAATCGTTGATGCTTGTCGTCTTCATGATCCCTTCCCTGTCGATTAACGCGAGCCGGGCCGGCAGGTGGTGCAGACGGTCCATCGCTGCCGCTCCCGGCCTGTCCGGTGGGCCCCGGTGACGCTCCTAACGATTCGCGAACCGGCCCCGCCGACCAAGCCATGATCGGACTACGATCGTTGACTCAGGTTCAACGAAGGAGCGGCGGGATGCTGGAGCGACACGAGATCGAGACGTTTCTGACGCTCGCCGACGAGCTGCACTTCGGCCGTACCGCCGAACGCCTGCGCGTGACGACCGGCCGGATCAGCCACGTCATCAGGAAACTGGAGCGGCGGATCGGGGCTCCGCTGTTCGAGCGCACCAGTCGCGTCGTCCGCATCACGCCCATCGGCCGGCAACTCGCCGACGACCTGGCCCCGCTCGTCGAACAGATGGACACGGCCCTGCGCCGGGCGGTCGAGGCCGGCCGCGGCGTGACCGGCCAGCTGCGGGTAGCGTTCCTCGGCGAGTACCTCGCGCCGGTGCTGCTCAAAGCGGTCAAGCTCTTCACCGCTCGGCATCCCGACTGCGACGTGGACGTGCGCGAGGTGCAGCTGTACAACTCGCGAGCCAGCCTGCTGGACGGCTCGATCGACATCCTCGTCGCCGCCTACCCGTTCGACGGCATGGCCCGCGGGCCCGCGCTGATGGTCGAGCGGCGCGTGCTGGCCGTGGCCGCCACGCACCCGCTGGCCGGTGAGGAGTCGGTGTCGCTGGAGGTGCTCGCCGACCACCCGGTCGTCCAGTACCCGGCGATGACCTCCGCCGAGTTCAAGCGCGACCGCACACCCGAGCACACGCCGGCCGGCCGACCCGTCCCCAAGGGCCCACACGGCAAGACCTTCTCGGAAATGCTGTCACTCGTGGCGCTGGGCCGGGGCGTGCTGCCGGTGGGCGAGCAGACCGAGCGTTACCACCCGCGTCCCGACATCGCATACGTGCCGATTTACGACGCCCCGCCGATCGAGCGGGGACCGGTCTGGCTGGAGGCGAACACGACCGCCCGGATACAGGAGTTCGTCCGGGCCGCGACGGATGCCAATGCTCCGGTCCCAGAGTCGGCCGTGCTGGACAGGGCAAACCCGATGCCGCGGTAGCGGGTGCACGGCCATCAGCGAGCAAGCACAAAGTACGCAAGGCCGAGTAGGCCGCGATGGACACCGAGGTATTCGCGTAGCCGCGTCCAGTTCGGCACGGAGCTCAGCCGCTCTGAGGTCATCGGGATGTTCCAGGAGCCACTCTTGCCGGCCGGCCAACCAGGTGGACTCGAAGTCGTCCCATTCTTGTTGATCAGCGGTGCTGAAGTGTAAGACGCGCCAGCCCAGCACCCGCGCCTGCTCGATGAGATCTGCCAGATGCCTGATGTCCCCGCCGAGCATCTCCACGGCCTCGCTCGTT
>NZ_JBEYER010000188.1:0-5005 GCF_040634005.1 Micromonospora sp. NPDC007271 | reverse complement strand
GGTCAGCGGTGCCGCCCGTCGGGACAGCACCGCTGGCGGCGGCTGAATCAAGTACTCCATCGACACCTTCAGTGCCCTGGAAAGCCGAGCCAGCTCCAAGCCGTCCAAACGGCGGCTACCAGCCTCAACCTTGGCCAGCATGGTGCGGTCTAGCCCCACCATCGCCGCGAGGTCCTGCTGCGAGATCCCCAACGACAGGCGGGCTTGTCGTACCTGCTCACCGACAAGGGGCCAGTCCCAGCCATCAGCCATGGTGCGATAATCGCACACTCAGCGCCGGAATGGGTCAACAAACGGAAGTTCAGGGTTCTTGCATCCAAGCCCTCGGGTCGGTGACAAGACCCCCTTGCCCCTGCTGACGCCGGATGACATCGCCGGGCCGTCGCGCGTCGAGCGTGGCTTGGGCGGCCAACATCCGATGACGCGGACTGACTGACTGAGCTGTTTGATCATCCGCAGCACGTATTGTGCCCAGATTCTCGTTTCGGAGAGCTGCCCTTCCGCCCCATGGTTGCTGGTCGCGCAGTTGCGCCGCTGTGGTCGTTTGCCGAAGATCTGCAGGTGTCGGTGAGTCCTGCTCAGCCCGCGGGTTCAGGTTGGAGCCGGGCCGAGCGGGTTGGCTCGGCAGTGGGCCGGCCGACTCGGAACACCGCGAGCGGCCGGCCGCCCACCCGTTCGGCGAGCCGAGCGGCGGTCACTGGACAGTCGATGAGCTGGCTGAGCGGATGGACCGCGAGGCCGTGCCGGGCGAGGGTCAGCCAGCTACGCAGGAGACGCCGTCCCGCAGCGATGTGGTCGTCGCCCTCGGCAAGCATGACCAGGACGCTGCCGTCGTACCGCAGCAGATTTCGGCCGCTGGCGGCCAGCAGCGCCGCGAGGCCCAGCCGGCGGGTGACCGGGTAGGCGCGCAGCGCGGCGGCCAGGAAGCGCGCTTCGAACCGGGACAGGACGAGGGCCCGGTCGGTGAGACCGTCGAGGTGGTAGCGCGGATGGTGTGGGTCGAGGCGTAGCCAGTCGCGTAGCTCGGCCACGACGGCTGGAGTGCCGAACTGCCAGCGGTCGGCGACCACCAGTTCGCTCGCGAGATCCCGGGCGGGAAGGTGGACGAAGCCCGGTTCGAGGTCGGCGAGCGCGGCCGCGTCGACGGGCCCGGCCGCGTATCGGCCACGGGCGACCCGGCGGGCCTCGATGTCCGCGATCGTGAACGGTGTTGGGTAAGCGTGGGCCGCGGCGACCAGGCGGGGACCGGGCGCCGCGGTGACGTGGAGGCCGAGATCGGCGGCGACGATGAGGCACGTCTCGACGAACGCGCCGATTCCGAGGCCGAGGTCACGCCCAGTCGGGTCGGAGTCGGGCAGGGACCGGGTCGGATCGACGTTGATGACGATTTCGTTGGCGTGGTAGGCGGGCTGCCACGGCTGCGTGTTGTGCGCGCTCGGCGCCCGGCGGCAGACCGCCTCGTGCGCCCGCAACTGCTCGACCCAGGTCATGCCGGCGCCTTCTCGTAGAACGTGTACCCGTGCAGCGGCCGCCCGCCGGCCCGCCGGTACTGGGCGGCCGAGGCGGCGTTCTCCCGCTCGACGAAGGTGCTACGCAGTGTCCGGTACCCGCCGGCGGCGAGGTTGCGGTGCAACTCCCGGGACAGCAGCGTCAGGTACCCCTTGCCCTGTTCCTCGGGCACGGTGCCCTTGATGATGAGCACCGCGTCGCGGCGGTACCGGGCGCGGGTGGCCAGCAGGCGAAGCTGGTTGAGCACGCCGAGCCGGCCACCGACCGCCATGAGGAACTCGGAGATGTCCGGCACCGCCACCACGAACGCGATCGGCCGGCCCGCCTTTTCCAGCCACAGCAGCAGCGCCTCGTCGAGCAGGTAGGCGAGGCCGTCGGTCTGCTCGGCCAGTGGCTCGGCGGAGATCTCGGTGTAGTAGCCGAGCTGCGCGAAGCTGGCGTTGAGCAGCTGCCGCAAGATCGGCAGCTGGTCGCGGAAGTGCCGCCGCGAGCCGTGCCGGATGACGAGCCCCTCTGCGGCGATGCGGGCGTCATCGAAGACGAACCCGTGGTCGCGGCCGACGTCGACTGGAGTGTCCGCGGAGATCGAGGCGGTGGTCGAGCCAGCCCCCGAAGCCGTGCCGTGGAGGTCGACCAGCCAGGTGTCGGCCTCGAATCGGCGCCGAAAGCCGTGCCGCTCGTACATTGCGGGGTAGTAGGCGGGGTTCCAGGCCGAATCCACGAAGCCGCGATCAGCGAAGCCGGAGGTGATCACCCCGCCGGTCTGGTTGGGCAGCAACGCGACCGGTCCGAACAGCGGCCGACCGTCGGCCCTGGCCTCGACCGTGTCCAGGATGGCGGCGAAGACCGCGTCGTCGTCGACGAACTCGGTGTGCCCGAACAGTTGCCGCGGACCGACCTTGGCGTCGAAGGCCGTGCTGCGGTGCACGCTGGTCCGCCCGACCACCACGCCGCGTTCGTCTCGGACCAGGAACAACTCAGCCCTACGGCGGTGCGCGGCGATCACCGACGACAGCAGGGGCACGTACCGGTTGGTCGGATGCAGTCGAAGCGGGAAGTCGACGAACGCTCGCAGATCCGCCCGCGACTCGACCGGAGACACCCTCATGGGCGGTGCACCGGCGGGCCGGCCGTCTCGGTGGACAGCGGGGTGAAGGTCGGGATGTGCGCCATGCCGTCAGCCTCGGCGCGCCAGACGCCGTTGCTGTAGCCCTCGGGCTCGGCGTTGTACAGCCGGATGTAGCCGCCGGTCGCGTTCCGCGTGCCGTGGTCGGTCACCCAGCACATGAGGTCGCGGTGGTGGCGGCTGCGGGCAAATTTCAACAGCGCGTCGCGGTCGCTGAAGAATGCGATGGTGCCAAGCGTGAACGGGAACTGGTAGTACACGGTGTGCCACCGGTATCCGTCCATCCGCTTCATCTGCTTCACCATCTTGAACCAGGTGCGGGTGAGGGTGAGGATCGAGCGTGGCCCTCGGTATCGGGTGGCGCCGACGAACATGGCGGTCGCTTGACCAACCGGCGGGGCGGCGGAAAAGTCGGAGGTCCTCACGTCGTCGCACCCTTCACCAGGTACACGTTTTTGATCTTGGATGTTGTGTCGACGAACGGGCCGGTGCCGTAGTCATGAACCTTCACCCGCAGGTCGGCCGCGGACGGGTCCTCAACCAGGGACTCGGCGAAGTCCCGGCTGGCCTCGGCGAGGTAGCGCAGCACCCCGTCGCGGCAGGTCTCGGCGAGGGCCAGCCGCTCGTCGGGGCTGAGCGCGAGATCCTCGCGCAGCTGCAGGTTGACGACTGGCCGGCTCTCCAGGTTCGCGTGCTCCTCCAGTTCCAGGCAGAAGCTCTGCAGCAGGTGCGCGAGGGGATTGCCGGCGTAGAGGCCGTACTCGACGTCCTGCGGGTAGATGTTGGCGCCCATGTACGAGATCGTGCTGTCCTTGCGGCCGAACAGGAACAGCAGCGGCAGCCGTATCCGGTCGGTCCGCCCGGCGCGTTCGGCCTCGAGCCGCGCGGCCGGGTCGTCGATTGCGGCCAGCACGTCCGGGTACGCGATCAGCCGGCCCTCGTCGCCGATGTTGTAGCGGACCTTGGGGTTGAGCACCGCCGTCGAGTTGATTGTGCAGATCACCTCGTTGTCGGCGTTGGTCTCCAGGTACGTCTCGAGCGGGTTGTACTGGAAGATCATCGGCAGTCGATGCTCGGCGGGGCCGAGTAGAGCGATCCGCAGGGCGGCGTCGGTGCGCAGCCGGCGTCGGACCCAGACGGTGAAGTCGGTCTCCCCGGCGATACCGATGGTGAGGTCGCTGGCGCCGTAGCCGGAGCGCACCTTGAGGAAACGCTCCTCCAGGTAGTCACGCAGCGCCTCGGTCATCCCCTCGCCGCCGACCAGGCCGCTGATGCGGTACTCGCCCCACGGAAAGTCCTCGGCGTCGAGCTTGTCGCGCAGGTGCTTGAGGAACGGCGGGTACGCGGTGACGATGTACTCGAAGTCGGGCCCGAAGTACCGCAGGGTGTCCGCGATCTTCTGCAGGTCCGGGCCGGTGTTCTTCACCATGGCGATCTTGGACATGGCGATGCCCGTGTTGGTGCCCGTGGCCCAGGCGCCCATCGAGTACGCGTTGATGACGAAGCGCCGTTTCGACGGGAAGACCATGGTCGCGTAGCCGGCCAGGTTCTTGTGAACCGAGCGCAGTTCGCGGCGGCTGCGAATCCAGTTGAACGGCTGACCGGACGAGCCCGAGGACTCGTCGACGACGCTGCCGGCGATCTCGATCTCACCGTGCCAGCAGCGCTCGGCCTCCGGGTATGCCATCACGTACGACCGCTTGTCCGTCGCCGGGTAAGACGACAGGTCAAACCAGCGAAATCGCCATCCGTTACGACGCAGGAAGTCGCCGTACGCGGGCACGTCGATCGCGGCGAACTGACAGGTCATCCACGCGTGCAGCCGAGCGAAGCGACCCATGTAAGGACGGTAGTTGCGCGCCATGAGCCGCCACACCGCCGGATGGATCTGGTGCAGCGTGTAGAGGCCGGTCAACGAGAAGCTCGCGACCCGCAGCGTCCACTGACGCAGGAAGGTCATCACCACGCGTCAAGGATAGGAACGTTCGGAAGTCGTTCCCTGGTCACCGGTACTCAACAACCCTGAGCATCCCGACTCAACGGCTCCCGTTGACCTAGGTTTACCGTGCCGACCTTGCGGAGTCGGTAGGTTCTGGCCGGCCGGCTGCGCGGGCTGTGCCGCGAGGGCGGGAGGGTCATGAATCACGTGGGCCAGCAAGCCGTGCATGAGCATGAGTTGTGGGAGTCGGTCGCCTCGGCGGCTCGCGACAGGGTCGGGCAACGGCAAGCAGCGATGGTCTCCGACCACGGGCTCAGCGGCGATGTGCAGTACCACTGGTCGATGGACGACGCCACCATCGCCTGGTCGCGCGGCGGCGGAAGATGTCAACCAGTTCGGGGCGGATTGTTCAGGGATTCGTTGACTGAGCT
>NZ_JBEYER010000187.1:0-5088 GCF_040634005.1 Micromonospora sp. NPDC007271 | reverse complement strand
GCCATTTATGGCCGACCCCGATGCGCGGCATGACGGGGACGATCGATTACGCCGGCTCGGGTGCAGCGCCGCCGCCTTGCGTGTGCGTAACCCCGAAGGACGCCCCATGGCCTCACCTGCACGTCTCCTACCGCCCGCCCCCGCCGGCGCCGATCCCGGCTCGACCATCCCTCAAACACCGGCGACCCGCTGGATCCTGCAGGCGGTGGACTGGGCCACTGACCGGCCGTGGCTGCTCGGCGTCGCCGCCGGCCTAGTCCTCGTCTGGGTCGCCAGCCGGAACATCGTCGCGCTGCGGCGGCACCGGCACCACACCATAGGTGCGCGGCTGGTCATCATCGCCCCGCCACCACAGGTCGACGAGCGCGGTGCCGCCGCGCTGTGGGCGAACCTGGCCGGCATCCTCACCCCATCCCTCAAGCGTCGGCTGCTGCACGGCACACCGCACGTCGCCTGGCAGTACACCTGGACCGGCCGGCAGCTGCTGATCTCCCTGTGGGTGCCCGGCACCGTGCCGAACGGGGCGGTCGAGGCCGCCGTGCGCGCGGCGTGGCCCGGCGCGGCCACCACCACCAGCGAACCCGCCCCCGAGCCGATCCCTGTCGAGACGGCCGCGGCGGTGGGCGGTCAGGTGCTGCCGGTGGCCGCCGAGTGGCTGCCGTTCAACGCAGATCACGACGTCGACCCGCTGCGTGCCCTGATGGCCGCCGGAGCCCAGCTCCACGACGGCGAACACGCCTGCGTGCAGATCCTCGCCCGGCCCGCCGCACCCGGGCGGGCCGGGCGGGCGCGTCGTGTCGCCGGGCGGCTGCGCCAGGGCAAGACCCCCGTCCCATCGATCAACCTGGCCAGCCCGCTGGCCGAGCTGATCGGCATCTTCCTGCCGGGTCCCAGCCGTGGCCACGCCGGCGTGACGGCCAGCCGCCGCGACCCGGCTGTGGAGCGGGACGTGCGGGCGATCCTGGACAAGACTTCCCACCAGCTGTGGGAGACCGGCATCCGGTACGCCGTCGCCTCCCGCCCCTTGCGGGATGGCACCCTGCCGTACCAGCGGCTGCGGGGTATCGCCGACACGATCGCCTCCTCATTCGCCGTCTACGCCGGCCGCAACCGACTCGCCCACCGGGCCCGGATGCCCCGACCTGTCGCGATCCTGGCCGCCCGACGGCTCGGTTCGGGCTTTCTCACCAGCGCCCCGGAACTGGCCGCGATGGCCGGGCTGCCCCGCGACCTCGCGGTGCCCGGCCTCGACCGGGCCCGCGCCAAGTCGATGCCGGTCCCCGTCGCCGTACCCACCGGCGGGCGGGGCCGCAAGGTCCTCGGCAACGCCGAGGTCGGCGGCCACGCCGTCGCCCTGTCCGTGCCCGACGCCCGCTACCACACCCACATGGTCGGCCAGACCGGCAGCGGCAAGACCACCCTGCTGGCTAACCTGATCATCGACGACATCAAGGCCGGCCGCGGCACCATCGTCCTCGACCCGCACGGTGACCTTGTCCTCGACGTCCTCGACCGCATCCCGGCGAGGATCGCCGAGCGGGTGGTGCTGTTCGACCCCGCCCAGCCCAACCCACCCGCGATGAACCCCCTCGAAGGCGACGACCCGGACCTGGTCGTCGACAACCTCGTCTCCATCTTCGGGTCGATCTTCTCCAAGGCGTGGGGTCCGCGGATGGACGACGTGATGCGGGTGTCCTGCCTGACCCTGCTGCGGCACGCCAACGTCACCCTTCAACACATCCCACCCCTGCTCAACAGCGCCCAGTTCCGGTCGGCGATGACCGTCGACCTCGATGACCCGGACGGTCTGCACGGCTTCTGGCAGTGGTACGACGACCTGTCCCCCGCGCTGCGGTCGCAGATCATCGGCCCCGTCCTCGCCCGCCTCCGGGCGTTCCTGCTGCGGGACTTCGTCCGCAAGACCATGCGCTACCCCAAGTCGAGCTTCGAGATGGGCGAGATCCTTGACGGCGGGGTGCTGCTGGTCCGCATCCCCAAGGGCGAGCTGGGGGAGGACACCAGCAGGCTGCTCGGCTCGCTGATCCTGGCCCGGGTCTGGCAGGCCGCGACCGCCCGCGCCAGCATCCCTGCTGACCGGCGCAAGGACTGCTCCATCTATCTTGACGAGGCGCAGAACTTCCTCACCCTGGCCGCGAGCCTGGACACGATGCTCGCCGAGGCCCGCAAATATCGCCTCGCGATGACCCTCGCCCACCAGGACCTCGCCCAGTTCCCCCGCGAACTGCTTGCTGCTGTGTCCGCGAACGCCCGCAACAAGATCTACTTCAGTGTGGCGCCGGAGGACGCCCGTGTCCTGGCCCGGCACACCCTGCCCGAGCTCGACGAGCACGACCTGGCCCACCTCGACGCCTACACCGCCGTCGCCCGGCTGGTCGTGGACGGCCGGCAGACCGCCGCGTTCACCCTCAAGACCCGCCCGCCGCTGCCGGTGGTGGGTGAGGCCACCGCGATCCGCCACCAGGTCGCCCAGGCGGTTCCGGTCCAGGACCCGTCCGCCATCGACGCCCTCGTCAGGCAGCACAGCCAGAAACCGGACGACCGGCGCCACAGAAGCCGCAAGCCGTCCGCGTAACCGGATCTGTCACCGCGACAGGTGCCGGCTTCCGTAGTGCGATCCCAACCGGGATCCACCACCCCTTCCACCTCGAACTCTCCCGCCGGCTGACAGGCCGTCGGTGGCGGGCTGTTCGCGCCGCACTGCGGCCTGACAGCCGGCCACTGTGGCCGGCCCCCGCTCAGACACCCCTCCGTATGGAGGGCTCCGTTTCCCTAGGAGTACTCACCGTGTCCGGCCGACTTCCGCCTCGCCCCGCCTCATCCGACCCCTACCTGCACACCCGCCGCCTCACCACCCGCGACCGGCAGCTGCTGGCCTGGCTCGCCGAGCACTACCTGCTCTCCACCCACCAGATCACCAAAGCCCTGTTCCCCTCCGGGCGCAGCGCCCGCCTACGGCTGACCCTGCTGCACCGCATCCACGCCGTCGACCGGTTCGTCGACACCACCGCCGCCGACTCCACCCAATACCTCTACGCGCTCGGGCCACTCGGACTGAAGCTCAACCGCCACGCCTACGACGACCCCGACAACCCCGCCGCGAAACCACCCCGGAGCAGCCGCGACCGCGCCGACCGCATCATCGGCAGCCGTAAACTGCGCCACCTCCTCGGCGTCAACGACTTCTTCACCGACCTGCTCGCCCATGCCCGCACCCATCCCCCAGCTCGGCTGGAGCGGTGGTGGTCCGAGCAGCACGCCACCGACGCCTACGGCGCCGCCGGGATACAGCCCGACGGCCACGGCGTCTGGGCCGTCGACGACGCCACGGTCGGGTTCTTCCTCGAGCACGACAACGGCACCGAGCCCCTCGGGCGAGTCCTGGCCAAACTCCGCGCCTACGAACGGGTCACCCAGTTCGGACCCCGCTACCCCGTCCTGTTCTGGGTACCCAGCCGGGGTCGCGAACGCAACCTCCTCAACGCGCTCGCCGGCGCGTCCGCCGCGATGCCGATAGCCACCGCCGTGCACGGCACCGACCCGGCCGGGCCGGTGTGGACGCTGACCAGCGACCCCGATCGGCTTCACCACCTGCACGAACTTCCCAGCGACCACGGCCCGTACGCGGCCACGAACCCGAACCGCTGGTCTCCACAAACGGCCCCTACTACTCCGCCAGGGCCATTGCGTAGTTGTGAAGCGTAGAGAACTCCGCGATCAGCGGCGCGATTCCACCCGCTCCCCCGCCTCCACAAAGGCCACTCGCCCCGTAGATCCCCACTTCAGGGCATACACCGACCGACTACCCCATCTCCCTGAGGATGTAGCCGAGAGTGATCGCGGTCAGGATGATGCTGATGGTGGCGCCGGTCGGCCGTGCACGCCGGTCCGTGATGATCCGACTCGCGTCGCCTACCGAATTTCGGTAGAGACCGGCTCAAGGAAGAACAGGCACTGGTCCGGGTTGTACTTGCCAACCCGCGCAACGACGTGGAGAAGGTCGCCGGTACCTACGGAGTCCGGGATGTTCGCGCCAGTGAGATGCAGGTCAGGGACGTTGACGTCTTCGAACTTGAATGCGGGCCCAACCACAGATTTCGGGCCCTTGCCCGGAGAGACGAGGATGTCGTAGCGAGTGTTGTAATCGCCGTGATTTACCATCGATGCGATGGAACCATCGAACTCGATGGTCCTGCCCTCGTACTTGGCCGCGAACGTTCCGACCGTCTCGTCGCAGTAGTCCCGCACCGTCAAGAGCGCCGCGAGATCCTTGCTGTTCTCGACCGTCAGGACCTGGTCCGCGTCGGACGCATCTGAAGCCGATTCTTCGGGCTTCGGCGCCTCCGAGGGCTTTTCGCTGGCCACGACCGTCGTCTCGCTCGGCGACTTGGTCGACTTGGGGTCCTTGTCGTCTCCGCCTTCGAGCGCGCTGGCGATTCCGATGACGATGGCCAGGAGCAGGACGACACCGGCCGCCACGGCAACGAGTACCCACGGGACCTTCGGCTTCGGGCGGCGGAAGTTCAGCGTTGTCCGCAACGTCCCCTGCTTCTGGTCGACGAACTCCCAACCATCCTGCTGCCACTTCGCGATCGACCTGGCCTCCATACCGCGGATTGCCTGCACGGACTTGAACTCGTACTGCACACCGTCGTCAGCCATGCGGCTCCCGCACCCCCCGAATCGGATTCATCACTCACGGACTCCTCGCGAGGATAGGGGGCTCAGCGAAGTTAGCGGGGGCCGAGGTGACCTCGGGCTCGTCCGGTTGGGGCGCAGCGGGTTCGGAGCCGTTGGCTGACGGGGCCGCGGAAGCCGTAGGCGTCGCGGGCGACGGTCTTGATCACGCGGTTGGCGCCCTCGGAACCGGCGTTGGTGATACTCGTATGGATGAACGCCAGGATCTCCGGCCACCAGGTCTGCACCGTGGTCGCCAGGCGTTCGAGAACAGCACCGTGGGCACGTTGAAGGACGCGCCGCGCAGACGCTGGACGTCAGGTCGCCCCACAGTCGTTCGGAAGATGTCAACCAGTTCGGGGCGGATTGTTCAGGGATTCGTTGACTGAGCTG
>NZ_JBEYER010000186.1:0-5109 GCF_040634005.1 Micromonospora sp. NPDC007271 | reverse complement strand
TTCCGTTTCCTCCCCGGCCTGAAGGCCGGGGTATCCACGGAAGGAATCTGATGAACCTCTATCCCTCAAGTCCTGGTCTCCACGCTACGAGGGGAACCGGACCCGCCGAGTCCTCGAAGTAGGCAGGGAGATGCTTGCAGCTACAAGATCACAAGGCCGTCTAGCCAGTCCTGTCACGCACGTCCCGAGACTGATCCGTCACGCAGGTCGTGAGACCCGACACCAGCCGAACATGGCCACAGCCAGCCGCCGGCTTCCCGATCGTTCCTTCGGGCTACTGGATGGCGCTGCCAGCTTGCCGCCGAATCTAGGCCATTCGGCGTCGACGAGGATGCACGAGACGCTGGCGCGGTAGCGACCAGTGGAGAGTAGACGGCGGCTGCGCCACACGCTTCCCGGTGGGCTCCAGGCTGCTCGACGGTCCGTGCGCTTCGCTCCGGCCCAAGGACCAAGACGCTTGGGGTGCTGCCGTCAACGCGTGCCGAGAGCTTTCGCCTCTTTATCACCCGACGGCCTGGATCCGGGCAGTCCCAAGGAAGGGCGTAACAGCGAACGCGTGTCCGACGCCGTCCAGATGGGACGGTCATGGAACGTCCTGCTGGGCGGGACGTCGGCCCCGCGGTCCGTCCGGTCTCGACGCGGCGGGCACGCAAACTTGCCGCCGAACTCTTTGCCAGGCACGGGTTTGGCCACGGGCAGGGGCACCAACCTGAAGGGTTCTCAATCTACAATCCATGGGACTGATGGGAGGATTGGGACTCACGTGAACAGCTCGTCGTCGAGACAACCCGCCAAGGTTCCTGTTGGACCCGATCCGAGCCTTCCCCGGCGTAGGCGCTCGGACGCCGCCGATCTGTGCGGGAAACCCCCCGCGTTGAGTTTGCACGAAGGTGCCCGTGGGGCGGCCTAACCAGCGGCGCCGGCACCTGCCTTTGACCGCGGCCAGCGGGTAATTCACGAGGGAGTCCTGGGGATGGACGGCTATTTCGCCACCGCACGTCACGAGCAGCTGCGGGAGGAGGTCAGAGCTTTCGCGGAGGCCGAGGTGCGGCCCCGGGTACCGGAGATGGAGACTTCCCGTGCTGTGGCGCACGAGCTCTCTCGGTTGATCGCCAGGCAGGGTTGGATCGGTGTCACGATCAGCCCGGAGTACGGCGGCATGGGCCTAGGCCACCTGGCGAAGACCATCATTATCGAGGAGCTGGCGCGGGTCAGCGGTGCCATGGGTGCGATGGTGCAGGCCTCGCAGCTCGGTGTGGCCAAGATCGTCCACTTCGGCAGCGACACGCAGAAGAAGACGTGGCTGCCGGCCATAGCGAACGGCGACTGTCTGCCGACCATCGCGGTCACCGAGCCGGAGTCAGGTGGGCACGTCCTCGGTATGGCGGCCAGCGCGGTACGCGACGGCGACGACTACATCCTCACGGGCCGGAAGGTCTTCGTCGGCAACAGCCACGTGGGGGACCTGCACGGAGTTGTGGTCCGAACCGGGCCGGATTCCAAGGGGCTTTCGGCGTTCCTGGTGGAGTCGGACCGGCCGGGCTTTTCGCTGGGTCCGCACCGGCCGGCCATGGGTTTGCACGGCTTCAGTTTCGGCGAGCTTCACTTCGACAACTGCCGGGTTCCTGCGGCCAACTTGCTGGGCGAGGAGGGCGATGGGCTGGCGGTGGCCTACTCGTCCAGCGTTCTCTACGGCCGGCCCAACCTGACGGCTGTCTCGCTGGGCATCCACCAGGCCGTCATGGAGGAGACCGTCGCGTTCGCCGCGGAGCGGCACCGCTACGGCAAGCCGCTGTATGAGTTGCCGTCGATCAAGTTGAAGATCGGGCAGATGCAGTCGCGCCTGATGACCGCCCGTCTGGCCGCGTACCACGCGGTGCATCTGCTCGACCAGGGGCAGCCCTGTGACGCGGAGCTGATGAACGCCAAACTCGTCAATGTCGAGTACGCGCTGGACTCGGCGCGCAACGCGATGGAGGTGCAGGCTGCCAGCGGTCTGTATACGGATCGGCCGCTGGAGCGGTATGTGCGCGACGCTTACCACATCTTCGCTCCGGCCGGAACGTCCGATGTGCAGATGCTCCGGCTGGGCGAGGTGGCGCTGGGGCACTCGAAGGGCCAGTGGTCGCAGCGGCTTGCCGCTGCCGTGACGGCGGCTGCGGATGGGCGCTGACTACTGTCTGCGCCCGTTGCGCTGGTTGATCCGTTCCACCAACTCTTGGGCGAGCGCCTTGATGGTTTCCAGCCCCGGGCGCCCCCAGGGGCGCGGTTCGGTGTCGACCACGCAGATGGTGCCGAGCGTCGCGCCGGTGTGGTCGATCAGTGGTGCCCCGAGGTAGGAGCGGATACCGATCTCGTCGACCACCGGGTTGCCGGCGAATCTTGGGTATTCGCAGACGTCGTCGAGCACCAGTGCCTTGCGGCGGACGACAACGTGGGGGCAGTAGCCGTGGTCGCGGGCCATTACCCGGCCTGGCTCCCCGGCCGCTCGCTCCTGGGGATTGCCCCCCGCCTCCTCTGAGGAGGGGGTGTAGAGCCCTGCGAAGTATTGGCGTTCTTCGCTGATGAAGTTGACCATTGCGTAGGGGGCTCCGGTGACCTGCGCGAGCTTCTTGGCGAACTCGTCGAACTCGGGGTCTGGGCTTTCCCCGATGCCGAGTTCCCGCAGCCGCTGGACCCGTTGCGGGGCCTCGCGATCGTCGGGAGTCATCAGCGGGTGTCTTCCGGTGTCGTTCGTCACGATGAGCTCCGTATCGTCAGGTTGCTGCTGGTTCAGGGTTGGCGGGAGGTGCTGGTGCCCAGCAGATGCTGGACCAGTGCGACCAGTACGGCGGTCGCGGAGCGGTTTTGTCGGGCGTCGCAGAGCACGATCGGGACGTGGGGTTTGAGGTCGAGGGCGGCGCGGACCTCGTCCGGCTCGTAGCGGAAGGATCCGTCGAACTGGTTGACCGCGACGAGGAAGCCGATCTGACGGGATTCGAAGAAGTCCACCGCCGCGAAGCAGTTCTCCAGCCGGCGAGTGTCGGCCAGGACTACCGCGCCGAGAGCGCCGTTACACAGCTCGTCCCACATGAACCAGAAGCGCTCCTGGCCAGGGGTGCCGAAGAGGTAGAGGACGTAGCGGGGGTCGATGGTGATGCGGCCGAAGTCCATCGCCACGGTGGTGGTGGACTTCCGTTCCACCCCGTTCAGGCTGTCGGTCCCGGCGCTGGCAGCGGTCAGGATCTCCTCCGTGGTCAACGGCTCGATCTCGCTGACCGCGCCGACGAAGGTGGTCTTTCCGACGCCGAAGCCGCCCGCGATCAAGACCTTGACCGCAGCGGGGAACAGCTCAGAGTCGCCGTCGTAGGCCATCGAGAATTGCCTCCAGGACAGAAATGTCGGTGGGATCGACGACGGCGCCGGGTGCGCGCGCGGCCACAGCGCCGCAGCCGACGAGATCCGACAGCAGCACCTTGGTGATGGTCGCCGGCAGCTTCATGCGCGCGGCGACCTCCGCGACCGTGATCGGACTGCCACACAGCTTGACCGCCCGGGCATGATCCGGCTCCAGGGCTACGCGGGGCAGCCGGCCGGTGGCGGTCACCATGGACAGCAAATCCAGCTTGATGGTTGGCAGGGTCCGCCCGTTGGCGACCGCGTACAGGGGCACGAGCCGCCCTGCCTCATCATCGAACCAAGTTTCGTCACGCGGATCGGGCATGCTTTCACCGCGGCGTGCTCGGCACGCCCACGGCTCGAGGGGCCGTCGACAGGTACGGCCGGACACTCTTGACCAGCTGTGACATCTCGTATCCCAGCACCCCGGCGTCGGCCCCACGGGCGGCCAGCACGGCGAGCACCGCGTTGGAACCGGCCGCCGAAACGAAAAGCAGGGTCTCGTCGAGTTCCGCGACCACCTGCCGAACCTGCTCGTCGCCTGCGAACCGGTTACCGGCGCTTCGTGCCAGCGAGAAGAGCCCGGAGGCGATCGCGGCCAGGTGGTCCGCGCCGTCGGAATCCAGGCCGTGAACGGCCTTCTTCAATCCATCCGAGGACAACAGCAACGCACTGAGGGTGTGGGGGACCCGTTGTACCAGGCCTGCCAGCAGCCAGCCGAGGTCAGGAGCCTGTCCCGAGGCGACGTCGCTTGGCATGATGATGAGATCCTCCTGCGAGTTGTGGCGCATGGTCAGCTGAAGCCGTCAGTCACGGTCGCGCGGGACCTTTGTCCTCGTCAGCCGCGCTCTCCGCGCGGGTGACCCCCTGCATGAACGAGGCCACCAGGCCAGGGTCGTGCTCGACGGGCGGTTCGTCCGCGCGTGGGGCCGGGACGTTCTGCAGTTGGGGAGCCAGATGCTTCTGCGCCTGGCGCCGGGGCAGTTGCGGGCGGATGTCGTGGGTGGCGCCACCATCGCCTGCCTGGGCAGCCGGCCCGACGGCGGGCGGCGCCGGCGCGGCAGGCGCCACCGACCTCTGCGTTGGCTCCCACCCGCCGGATTGACCGACACCGCCAGGGCGGGCGCTGTGGCCGTTGCTGAAACCCGGCACCTCCGTGTAAGGCGGTGGGACAACACGCGCGGCCTGCGGCGCGGCGGCAGCGACCGCTGATGGGGCTTGCCCAGACAACCCCACTGCCGTCTCCCGGCCCGCCGGCTGGCTCGTCTGCTGCGCCAGCACCTGGGGTCGCGATTGCTTCAATTCCTCCCCGCCGAGCAGCGCGTGCGGCAGGACGACAACGGCCTGGATACCGCCGTAGATGTTGTTCTGCAGCCGCACAGCGATACCGTGCCGGCGCGCGATGGCCGACACCACGAACAGCCCGATCCGACCATCGCTGAGCAACTCCGCGATGTTGACCCGTTCCGGGTCGGACAGAACTCCGTTCACCCGGTCCTGGTCGGCCAGCGACATACCCAGGCCGCGGTCCTCGACCTCCACCGCCAGACCGGCGGCGACGGCCCGGGCGCGCAACATGACGTGCGTGTGTGGTGGCGAGAAGTTGGTCGCGTTCTCCACAAGCTCGGCGACCAAGTGGATGACGTCCGCGACGGCGTGGCCGCGCAAGGTGCCCTCGACCGGTGGGATGAGCTTGACCCGCGAGTACTGCTCGACCTCGGCAATCGCCGA
>NZ_JBEYER010000185.1:0-5216 GCF_040634005.1 Micromonospora sp. NPDC007271 | reverse complement strand
GGTCAGCGGTGCCGCCCGTCGGGACAGCACCGCTGGCGGCGGCTGAATCAAGTACCCCATCGACACCTTCAACGCCCTGGAAAGCCGAGCCAGCTCCAAGCGTCCAATCGGCGGCTGCCAGCCTCAACCTTGGCCAGCATGGTGCGGTCCAGCCCCACCATCGCCGCGAGATCCTGCTGCGAGATCCCCAACGACAGACGGGCTTGTCGTACCTGCTCACCGACGAGAGGCCAGTCTCAGCCATCAGCCATCGTGCGATAATCGCACACTCAGCGCCGGAATGGGTCAACACATCCTCATCTGAAGCCGAAGGTTCAATGCCGACGGGCGGGGAAGCGAGGAAACCGCCCGCTCATTGCGCCGCCCGCGTTCACCGGCCGGTCAGCTCGGCCAGTTCCGCGCGTCCCTCCGCCGCCCGGGCGGGCAGCAACAGCAGCGTGCAGGCGCGCTCGAACCGGGCGCCGGTGCGCCTCCAGGCCTCGACCGAGGCGGCGAGCGCGTCCTCGTCGCCGTGCAGCCGCCCTGTCGCGCGGGCGAGGCAGGCCGCCGCCCAGTCGTTCTCCGCGCCCGCCGGTGCCGCCGTGGCGAGGCGTTCGGCCGCGTCCGGCAGTCCGGCGACGACGGCGAGCTCGGCTGCGGCCGCCCGGGCGTACGGCTCGTACCTGCTCTGCGGGTAGTCGCCGAACGCGCGCTTGGTCAGCGCCGCCGCCTCGCCCAGCTGGCCGGTGTGCACGGCGACGCGCGCGTCGACGAAGGCGAGGAACGGGACGAGGCTGGGCAGGTGCTCGGCTTCGGCGAGGCCGGTGACCTGAAGGCCGCGGTTCCGCCACCGGCCAAAGCTCGCGCTGTCGCCGAGCAGGCCGTACGCGAGCGCGGCCGCCAGGATAATCGGGGACAGCCAGGGCGCGGGCCGGCTGCCCGCTCGCTGCCAACCGGCCCAGGTGGCGTCAGCATGTCGCACTGCCTCCCGGAACCGCCCGGTGAGGGCGAGGGCCGGGATCAGCTTGCTCGCCGAGGCGTACGGGTGGTTGCTCAGCAGGTCGTCCCGCTGCACCCGCTCGGCGGCGGCAAGTGCGGCCGGCAGGTCGCCGGCCGCGATCGCGTAGGTCACCCCCATATGCAGAGCGTCGACGATCTCCGGCCCGGCGTACGGGTCGTCGCGCGGCAGCGTGGGCAGCAGCGCGAGCCGCTCGCCGGCCACTCGGTGCGCCTCGCGCAGTCGGCCCCTCCTGCTGGCTGCCGCGCTGACCGCCTCCAGCGCCGCGCTGACCAGCACCGTGTCGTTGGCGGTCCGAGCCGCCGCGACTGCGGCGGCGGCGAGATCCGGATCCGGGTCGCGCCACTGCCCGCCGGCCGTCCACGCTCGGGCCAGCGCTAGGCCGGCCGCCACCGCGGGCCGGTGCGGTGCCCCGGCGGCGACCGCCTGGTCGAGCAGGTCGCGTAGCCGCTGCTGGGGTATCTCGGCGCCCGGCGCCGAGTTGAACCGGTTGGCCAGCTCCACGGCCCGGGCCAGCGCGATGGAGCGCGCGTCGCCGTCGCCGGCCGCGCCGGCCTGTTCCGCCGCGGCCAGCAATTGGCGGAAGGGCCGGGGGCTCGAGTTGGTGGCGACCAAGAGGCAGTCCGCCGCGTGGCGCAGGTCCTGCGCGGCCGCATCGGGGCCGGGAGCGTGCGCGGCCGCGCGCTCGAAATGATCTGCGGCTTCCAGCAGGAACCGGTGCGCGTACGCAATGTGTCCGAGTGCGTCGGCCAGTTGGTGGGCGAGCGGGCTCGGCCCCGGCGGGCAGTTCGCCAGGGCGGCCCGGAGATCGTCGGCGACGGCAAGGAACTCGTCGCCGCAGTGGTTGACCGGTGAGCTCTGCTCTCCCGTCCGCGGGTGCTCGCGCGGCCGGTCGGCCAGGCGCCGCTGCAGGCCCGCCGCCGTCGCGGCGGCCCAGCGCACGTGCCGCTCGCGTAGCGCCGGCTCCTCGCCAACCGCGGTGAGCTGTTCGGCGGCAAAGGCCCGGACCGTCTCCAGCAGCCGCCACCTGCTCACCGCCCCTCGCTGGTGGACGACGAGGCTCTTGTCCGCCAGCCGGCCGAGCAGGTCGGCGACCGTGCCGTGCCCGGCCGCCTGGCTGACCGCCACCGCCGCGGCGAGGTCGAAGCTCCCCACGAACACCGCCAGGCGCCGGAACAGGGCGCGCTCCTCGTCGTCCAGCAGGTCGTGGCTCCAGCCGATCACGGCGCGCAGCGAACGGTGTCGCCGGTCCGCCCCGCGCCCACCCGACAGCAGGCGCAGCGCGTCGTCCAGGGCGGCCAGCAGGCCGGCCGCACCCAGCGACGCGCTGCGGGCGGCGGCCAGCTCGATCGCCAGCGGCATCCCGTCGAGTCGGGCGCAGAGTTCGGCCACGACCGCCGGGTCCGCGCTGAAATGCGGGTCGGCGGCGCGGGCCCGGTCCTGGAACAGGGCGACCGCGTCGGTCTCCGGCGGTAGCGCGGCCACCGGGATGATTTGTTCGCCGGGCACGGCGAGCCGTTCCCGACTGGTGGCCAGGACGGTGGCGTCCGGGCAGGCGGACAGGATCCGCTCGACGAAGCCGGCCACCGGGTCGAGCAGGTGCTCGCAGTTGTCCAGCACGAGCAGGGTAGGGCCCTGGCCGAGGCGGTCGGTGATCGCGGCCGCCAGCGGTTGCTGCGCCTGTTCGGTGACCCCGAGGGCGGCCGCCACGGCCTGGGCCACGAAGCCGTCCCGGACCGGTACGAGATCGACGAAAGCCCCGCCGAGCGGGAACGCCGGCGCCGCCGCCGCGCCCACCACGCACGCCAGCCGGGTTTTGCCGATCCCGCCCGGTCCTACCAGGGTCACCAGCCGGTTGTGCCGCAGCGCGGCGAGAACGGCGTCCCGCTCGCGCTCGCGCCCGACGAAGGCCGTACGCGAGTCGGGCAGCCCGGCCAGCTCGCCCGCCGCGGTGGCGCCGTCCGGTGACGGCTGGGCGAATGCCGCGAGATCGAACCGGTCGGCGGCGCCGTACTTGCGCAGCAACGACGACACATGGCTTTCCACCGTGCGCACCGAGATGAACAGCCGCTCGGCGATCTCGGCGTTCGACAGGCGCAGCCCGAGCAGGGCGAGGACCTCCGCCTCGCGCCTTGACGGTCGTTCGGTGGGTGTCAAGCGCACGTCCCCATTGTCCCGTACCCGGCCGGGGCGTCCGTGCGGGCTTTCCGTACCCGGATCCGTGGCGCCCACGGATGCCCGCCGACCCGCCTCGGCCGCAGGCTGGTCCCGTGCAGACAGCAGGCCGGCGCCGAGGTCCGGCCGGCACGAGCGAGAGGACCGCCACCATGACCGACACCCCGGCCCGCAAGGTGATCGCCTCGACGTATGTCTCCCTCGACGGGGTCATCGCGAACCCACACCTGTGGATGCTCTCGTACATGACCGAGGAGGGGCAGCAGTACGCGCTGGAGCAGCTGTTCGCCAGCGACGCCCTGCTGCTCGGACGCGACACGTACGAGGGGTTCGCCCAGGCGTGGCCGAGTATGCCGCGCGACGAGGCTGGCTTCGCCGACCGGATGAACAACCTGCCGAAGTACGTTGTCTCGACGACGCTGGAGCGGGCCGACTGGGAGAACTCCACCATCATCAGCGGGGACGTCGCGAAGGAGATCGCGGAGCTCAAGCGGCAGCCCGGCAAGGACATCCTGATGTACGGCTTCGGTCGGCTCGCCCGCACCCTCCTCGATAACGACCTACTCGACGAGCTGCGGTTCTGGGTGCACCCGGTCCTGGTGGGCGAGGGACGGGTGGAGAACGGCGACCTGCTGTTCCGCGACGGCGGCGCGGCGAACCTGCGGCTGGCCGGACAGACTGTGCTCAGCTCCGGCGTCGTCATCCTGCGCTACCAGCCCACGGAGAAGCAGTAGGCCACGGTCGTCGAAGGAGGAAAGCAGATGACGTACCCGCGGCCGCGGTATCTCGGGGCCACCGGGGAGACCAGCGCCACGTACCGCACGGCGGACGCCGCGCCCGAGCTGCGCCACGCCAGCGGCGGCGGGGCGCACTACCTGGCCACCGGTGCCACGACGAACCGTCAGTTCGGCCTCTACCGCTGGGACATGGGTCCGACCCTCAGCGGCCCGGCACCGCACTTCCACCGCAGCATCTCCGAGTCGTTCTTCATCCTGGCCGGCTCGGTACGCATTTACGACGGCAGACGCTGGATCGACACCGAGCCCGGTGACTTCGTCCACGTGCCCGAGGGTGGAGTGCACGCGTTCCGCAACGAGTCCGGCGAACCCGCGTCGATGCTGCTGCACTTTGCGCCGGGTGCCCCCCGCGAGGGCTACTTCGAAGGGCTGGCCGGGCTGGCGGCGCTGAGCGACGAGGAACGGACCGAGTTCTTCCTTCGCCACGACACGTACTGGCTCTGAGCGGACGTGCGCATGCGCGGCGGTCGCGGGCGTTTCCGCGACCGCCGCCGCTGTCGTCCCCGAGACCCGTCCGACTCCGCGGCCGCCCCGGTGCCGGCGTGCCTCCGGCGGTGGGTTCCGGTTCACTGGGTGAGGAAGGTAGCCAGGCCGTCGAGGACGCGTGCGATGTCGGTGTCGTTGTTGTATGGGGCCAGGCCGAGCCGTAGCGCGTGCTCGTCGTCCAGGCTGAGGCGGCGGAACGGCTCGTATGCGTAGAAGGATCCGGCGGGGGCGAGCACGTCACGGCTCAGGAGGAATTGGTAGGCGTTCCAGGTTTTTCGGCCGGGCAGGGTGACCAGCAGGGTCGGGGTGCGGTCGGCAGCTCGGGAGTGAAGCACGACGTCGGCGCCCAGTGCCGCGAGTCCGTCTTCGAGTAGGCGACGAAGGCGCGTCTCGTGCTCGTCGACGGCATGTAGGGAGGCCCGTAGCCGCTCCCGGCGCGAGGGATTGTCGTCGGTGGCTCCGACGGTCTCGGGGGCGATGTCTGCGAGGAAGTCGACGGCGGCGGTGGCGCCGGCGAGGGCCTCGTAGGGCAGGGTGCCGAGTTCGAAGCGTTCGGGGACGGCGTTGGTGGAGGGGAGCAGCTTGTCCGGATTCAGGGTCTCGAGTAGGTCGGGGGAGGCGGCCAGGACGCCGCAGTGCGGGCCGAGGAACTTGTACGGGGAGCAGACGAACAGGTCCGCACCGAGGGCGGGGACGTCGACGAACTGGTGCGCGGTGTAGTGCACGCCGTCGACGTAGACCAGCGCGCCGACGGCGTGTGC
>NZ_JBEYER010000184.1:0-5296 GCF_040634005.1 Micromonospora sp. NPDC007271 | reverse complement strand
CCGCGCCCTCGTCGCCTTCGCCCGCACCGTGCCCGGGGTCACCCGCCTGTTTGCGCCCGGTCACCGGTCCGGCGGAAGGATCAGTCCTTCTGCTCGATCTCGCCCCGCATGGCGACGAACTGCGACTCGAGGTCGGCGGCGGACTTGAAGTAGATGACGACCAGGCCGAGGCTGCCCCGGTCGGCCCACAGGCAGACCCCCACCTGCACGCCTCCGGCGTTGCCGTCGCCGCACTTGGCCTCGCCGCCCAGCGGGCCGGCGTCGACCGGCTTGAGGTCCTTCACCCCGAGACCGACGCCCAGGCCCTTGACGGCGTTGTCCAGCTCCTTCTTCGGGTCGGCCAGCAGGGTGGACGCGCCGGCGATCATGACCAGATCCTGCTTCGCCGGGTCACCGTAGATGCCACCGACGACGCTGGTCGTACCCGGCACGCTGTCCTTGATCGTCGTCTTCATCTGCTCGACGGCGGACTGGAGCTGCGGCTCGGTCACCTTCGGCCGGCCGCCCAGCGTCTCGGGCTCGACCAGGCGGGTCTTGGAGGCGTCGACGACCTCCTTCACCGTGCCCTTCGTGGCGAAGTAGATGGCCGTGCCACCGCCCACGCAGAGCACCACCACGACGGCCAGGATGATCAGCAGGATCTTGCCGACGCTGGACTTCTTCTTCGGCGGCTCGGCGGGGGTGCCGAAGCCGGGCTGGCCGGCTGCCGGGTAGCCGCCGGGCTGCTGCGGGACCGACGGGTAGTCACCGCCGTACTGCGGCTGCTGCTGGGGCGGGTAGCCGCCGGGCTGCTGCGGCGGCGGGTAGGAACCGGGCTGCTGCTGCGGCGGCGGGTAGGAACCGGGGTAGGGATTGGACGGCGGCTGCGACATGATCTTGGTCAGCTCCTGTAAGAAATCTGGGCGGTGATCGTATCGAGGCCCCCTGACGGTCCGCTGCCCACCCGAGGCCGTGGTGCGGAAACCGGAACCGGGTCGTGACCTGGGCCGAACGACGATCGCGGTGCCGGACCGCCCGGAAGGGACGGTCGGCCACCGCGATCGCGGGGAAGCGGCGCGTGAATCAGCCCGACCGGGCTGAAGTTGTCACCGCAGGCTGGCCACACCGCGCGGCAGGAACCGCCGGCCGGTGACCCGCTCGGAGGTCCCGGTCCGGTCCAGGTACGGCGTGACGCCGCCCAGGTGGAACGGCCAGCCGGCGCCGAGGATCAGGCACAGGTCGATGTCCTGCGCCTCGGCGACGACACCCTCGTCGAGCATCAGCCGGATCTCCTGCGCCAGCGCATCGAGGGCGTTCTGCCGGACCTGCTCGGCGGTCAGCGGCTGATCGCCGACCACCAGCAGCTTGGCCACCTCGGCGTTGATCTGGTCGTCGACCACGATCGGCTGGCCGGAGTCGGCGATCCGCCTGAGGTTCTCGCTGACGTCGAACCGGTCCGGGAAGGCGGCGTGCAGGGTGCCACCGACGTGGTACGCGACGGCCGGGCCGACCAGCTGGAGCAGGGCGAGCGGGCGCATCGGCAGGCCCAGCGGGTCCAGCGCGCTGTCCGCCACGTCCAGCGGGGTGCCGGCGTCGACGGCGGCGAAGACCGTGCCGAGGAAGCGGGTGAGCAGTCGGTTGACCACGAACGCCGGGGCGTCCTTCACCAGCACAGAGGACTTCTTCAGCTGCTTGCCGACGGTGAACGCGGTGGCCAGGGTGGTGTCGTCGGTCCGCTCGCCCCGGACGATCTCCAGCAGCGGCAGCACGGCGACCGGGTTGAAGAAGTGGAAGCCGACCACCCGCTCCGGGTGCTCCAGGTCCGCCGCCATCGCGGTGACCGAGAGGGAGCTGGTGTTCGTCGCCAGCACCGTCTCCGGCTTGACGATCTTCTCCAGCTCGGCCCAGACCTGCTTCTTGACGTTCAGGTCCTCGAAGACCGCCTCGATGACGAAGTCGGCGTCGGCGAGGGCGGACTTGTCGACCGAGCCGCTGACCAGGCCGTACAGCTTGGCGGCGGTGCCCTTGTCCATCCGGCCCTTGGTGACGGACTTCTCGATCTGGGTGTGCACGTAGCCGACGCCCTTGTCCACCCGGGCCTGGTCCAGGTCGGTCATGACGACCGGCACCTGGAGGCGGCGGGCGAACAGCAGGGCGAGCTGGCTGGCCATCAGGCCGGCGCCGACGATGCCCACCTTGGTCACCGGGCGGGCCAGCTCCTTGTCCGGCGCGCCGGCCGGCCGCTTGGCCCGCCGCTGCACCAGGTCGAAGGCGTACAGGCCGCTGCGCAGCTCCTCGGAGAAGACCAGGTCGGCCAGGGCCTCGTCCTCGGCGGCGGTGCCGGCGGCGAAGTCGCCGTCCTTCGCCGTCTCCAGCAGATCCAAGGCCTGGTACGCGGCCGGGACCGCGCCGTGCAGCCGCTGGTCGAGCGTCTGTCGGGCGAAGTAGAGCACGCCCGCCCACATGTCCCGGTCGACCTCGGGTCGGGTCACGGTGACCTCACCCCTGACCACGCCGGCGGCCCACTCCAGGGACCGCTCCAGGAAGTCGGCCGGCTCCAGCAGCACGTCCGCGATGCCCATCTCGGCCGCCTGCTTCGGCTTGAGCATCCTGTTCTGCATCAGCGGGTTCTGCAGGATCACCTGGGTGGCGGCCGGGATGCCGATCAGGTTCGGCAGCAGCTGGGTGCCGCCCCAGCCGGGCACCAGGCCGAGGGAGACCTCGGGCAGCGCGAGAGCCGAGGCCCCACCGGAGAGGGTCCGGTAGTGGCAGTGCAGGGCCAGTTCCAGGCCGCCGCCCATCGCCGCGCCGTTGACGAAGGCGAAGGTCGGGACGGGGCTGTCCTTGAGCCGGGCGAAGACCCGGTGGCCGAGCCGGCCGATCTCCAGCGCCTGCTCGCGGTCCGCCAGCAGCGGCAGGCTGGTGATGTCCGCGCCGACGCAGAAGATGTACGGCTTGCCGGTGACCGCGATGAACGCCGGCTGCGCCGCCAGCGCGGCGGTGACGGCCTCGTCCAGGCTGGCCAGGCCGGCCGGCCCGAAGGTGTTCGGCTTGGTGTGGTCGAAGCCGTTGTCCAGGGTGATCAGGGCGGCGGGGCGGTCCAGCCCCGGTACGTCCACCTGGCGCAGCAGCGCCCTGGTGACGACCTCGTTCGGAGCGGCTGGCGTCTTCACTTGTCTCCACCCTCCCCCTGGGCCGGCTTGCTGGACCCCGTCCAGTGTGGGTTCTCCCAGATGACCGTGCCGCCCATGCCGATGCCGATGCACATGGCGGTGAGGCCGTAGCGCACCTCGGGGTGCTCGGCGAACTGCCGGGCCAGCTGGGTCATCAGCCGTACGCCGGAGGAGGCGAGCGGGTGACCGACGGCGATCGCGCCGCCCCACGGGTTGACCCGCGGGTCGTCGTCGGCGATGCCGAAGTGGTCGAGGAAGGCGAGCACCTGCACGGCGAACGCCTCGTTCAGCTCGAACAGTCCGATGTCGTCGATGGTCAGGCCGGCGATGCGCAGCGCCTTCTCGGTCGAGGGGATCGGGCCGACGCCCATCACCTCGGGCTCGACGCCGACGAAGCCGTACGACACGAGCCGCATGGCGACCGGCAGGCCCAGCTCGCGGGCGGTCTCCTCGGCGACGATCAGCGCGGCCGTGGCGCCGTCGTTCAGGCCGGCCGCGTTGCCCGCGGTGACCCTGCCGTGCGGGCGGAACGGGGTCTTCAGCGTGGCGAGCTTCGCCATCGAGGTGTCCCGGGGCGCCTCGTCCACGGTCGCCAGGCCCCAGCCGGTCTCCGGGTCGCGCACCGCGACCGGCACCAGGTCGTCCTGGAGCTTGCCGTTGGCGTACGCCTTGGCGGTCTTTTGCTGGGAGGCGAGCGCGAACGCGTCGGCGCGTTCCTTGGTGATGTGCGGGACCCGGTCGTGCAGGTTCTCCGCGGTGGCGCCCATGACCAGGGCGGACGGGTCGACCAGCTTTTCCGCGATGATCCGCGGGTTGGGGTCGACGCCCTCGCCCATCGGGTGGCGGCCCATGTGCTCGACGCCCCCGGCGATGGCCACGTCGTACGCCCCCATGGCGATGCCGCCCGCGACGGTGGTGACGGCGGTCATCGCGCCGGCGCACATCCGGTCGATGGCGAAGCCCGGCACCGTCTTGGGCAGGCCGGCGAGCAGGGCGGCGGTGCGGCCGATGGTCAGGCCCTGGTCGCCGATCTGGGTGGTGGCCGCGATGGCGACCTCCTCGACCCGCTCCGGCGGCAGCTGCGGGTTGCGCCGCATCAGCTCGCGGATGCAGCGGATCACCAGGTCGTCGGCGCGGGTGTTGGCGTACATGCCGCCCGCCTTGCCGAACGGGGTGCGGACGCCGTCGACGAAGACGACGTCCCGAACTTCACGGGGCACTTGGAGCCTCCTTTTCGACCACGATCCGGCCTCGGCGCCGACAGGCGGCGCCGCAGTCCGAACGAAGGTCGCCGGCGCTGGCGTTTCCCCCGGATGCTACTCGCCAGTAACCAATCGCGCCCCACCCCCTCCTGTGGTCCACCCCACATCTGAGGAAGTATTCGACGAGACCTAATAGTCAGGCTATTATGTCTCGCATGGTAGCTGTTGAGGGCTCCGAGGGCGACGACCGGCAGACCCAGCTGCTCCGGGGCGTCCTCGACATGTGCCTGCTGGCCTTGCTGGATCGCGAGCCCGCCCACGGTTACGAACTGGTCCGCCGACTGGACGCCGCCGGCTTGGCAGGGGTCGGCTACGGCACGGTTTATCCATTGCTCACCCGGATGCGGCGGCTCGGACTGGTCACTGACGTGATGCAGGAGAGCCCTAGTGGCCCACCCCGCAAGGTCTACGCGCTCAGCGGGGAGGGACGGCGGCGGCTCACCGCCTGGAAACGGCAGTGGAAGTCCTTCGTCGACACCGTCGACGCCGCGATCACCGACACGCACACCACCGGGAGGTAACCGTGCAGGACGCGGACGACGTCATCGCCGTCGCAGAACACGAGTGGCGGGCCATCGGGGTGGTGCCCCGCGACCGGGCGGCGCTCGCCGACGACCTACGCCGGGAGTTGGAGGCGGCAGCCGCGGACGGCATCACCCCCCGAGAGTTGCTCGGCGACGCCGACGTCCGGGCCTTCGCCCGGCGACTCGCGGCCGAGGCCGGCGCCGGCCGTCTGCGGTACGAGACCGATCGTCTCCTGCGCACCGCGCTCGTCGGCGCGCTACCCGGCCTGGTGCTCTCCTGGCTGCTGCTGTGGGTGCAGGCGCCGGTGCCGACCCGGTGGAGCGTGTTCGACGGGATGACCCTGATCGTGCTCGGTAC
>NZ_JBEYER010000183.1:0-6152 GCF_040634005.1 Micromonospora sp. NPDC007271 | reverse complement strand
GCCGGCCCGGCCCCGGCCTGCTGGCGACCTCCGGCCGGCATCGGCCGGGCCGGCCACGCTTGGGGACGACACGATCAGAGGACCTCGGCGCTCTGCCCCGAACCCGGCCCTCCTCAGAGATGCCGCCGCGGATCACCTCGCCGGGCACCACAAGGGCTACCAGCCTCCCCGGACGGGGCCAAGGTCGTTCGTCCGGTAGGGCGCTCCACCTTGTCCCCGTCCGGGGAGGCTGGACGGTCTACGACTGCCCGACGAGGAGATCCGCTCCCAGCCAGGAAGCCAAACCGATCGATGCATGGCACGCTAATGCCGTGGCGGAAACGAGGAAATCGGTGTGGTTCCGTATGACTCGGAAGCAGCGCGTGATCTGGGCCGCCGCACTGTGCGTGGGGTTAGCAGGGATCGCAGTGGGCTTCGCCCTCAACCCTTCACTCGGGGGAATCATCGCGTCGGTATCCACGCTCGTCATGATCTTTACGTCGAAACTCGCCCCACCGGATCCCCCAGGCTGAAGGTGACTGGACCAGGAGCGGCGCCTGCCAGGCGAAGGATGGCTAGAGCCTCGTATCTGGTGGATCTTCGAGCTGGGGCTAGGCAACTCGGCGTAGCCCCGTGATGAGTGCGAGGATCGCCAATATGAGGCCGACCAAGGACCCGTGGTGGCAGACAGCGAAGACGCCGAAGCAGGGTTTCATCATGGGAGGTTTTTGGCTCTTCCTGGCCCTGGGGTGGGTGGTCGCTGCCATCGGACAGCCCAAGCTGTGGCCTTGGATCTTTGCCGCTCTATGGGCGGTCGGTGGTGTGGCCTATCTGGTGCCAGCCGTGCTGCTGCGGCGGCGGCAGCGCTCAGCTGAGGATGGGCCAGGTCGGGAAGCCGGGGTCCTGCCGGATTGAGGCGCGTTTGGCCAGTCACTCGCCGGCCGCAGTCTGGAAGCCACGTGTGAGAGCCACCGGGGCGGACTGCAGTGGCTGTACAGCCATCCGTACAGCCAAGCCGGCCGACGGGCACGGTCCGAGGTCGGCATCGGGCGACGCGATGAGCAGATCAACGTCAGTCACCGACGCTGGCCGACAGAAGGCTTGATCTTTGCAAGGCAGGGGCAAGGAGGCGATACCTCCGGTGTTAGTCATCAACGTCGGCCATCGGCTGACGTTGATGCCATGAAAAACCGCATCCTCCGGCACAGTTGTTGGCCCCTGCCTTGCAACCGCCTCAGCCGGTCTGGCTCGGTTGGGCCGGTGACGAGGCACCAGGCGCGTCGACACGCTCGACATGCGGCTCCCGCTTGCTAAAGAAGAAGAGCCCGAAAACTCCGGCGGCGATGCATGCGGCCAAGGCGACACCCAGTACCGCCACGACCGCGATCCATACCCGAGCGCTGGATCGACGTTGCGGAACCTGGCTGTTCGCTGCGGGCGTTGATGCGGGCTGCGGCGGCTCGTCCTGTCTGGCTTCAGCGACGATGCTCGCTGGGTCACCGAGCCGGTCGAGTATCGTCCGGACGTCGGCCTCGGTCTCCGGGTCCAGCTCTGCCCGGGCCGTCGTAATGTGCTCGCGCAGGTCGGCCAGCAGGTCCTCTCGGCGCTGCGGTGACAGATCCGCGCCGGCTTGGGCGACCGCCCCGAGGTAGTTGTCGACGAGGGCGTCGATCGAAGTCATCGCTGCTCCATTTAGGGTCGGCGGTCCGTTCCGACGACGCGGTCGACAGCGTCGCGGAAGGTCGTCCATTCGGATCGGAAGTGATCGAGCGCGGTGGCGCCCTCGCGGGTGAGCGAGTAGTAGCGGCGTGGTGGCCCGGCGGGGGATTCCTGCCAGGATGTGGTGACCCAGCCGACCCGGCGCAGCCGGGACAGCAGGGGATAGAGGGTGCCCTCGCTGGTCGTAAGCGCAATCTCGGCACCGAGTTCGCGCACCAGTTCCACGCCGTAGCGCTCGCCGTCGCCCAGTAGCGCCAGGACGCAAAACTCCAGCGTTCCCCGGCGCAGCGCTGTGGCAAGTGCGGTCTGCTGTTCCACGTGAACATAGTACCTTGTGCCACAAGGAACCCGCCACCGCCATCATGCCCAGGTGCTCCCTTGCCCGTCGGTACCCGACGAAGATCAGCTAGTACAACGCCAGTACAGATGAGCGCCGCAGAAGCTGTGAAAGGTCGAGAGGCGGTGTTGGGCTCGGCCGAGGTTGGAGCGCCGATGAATCCGCTTCCACCCGATGCGAGCCAGGTTCGCGGCTTAGGGGTTCAAGTCCCCTGGGCTCCACCAGCACCAACACCGGCTGATCTTGCTGCGAGTACAGCCATCCGTACGCCAAGCGGTCACGCCGTCCCCTCCCCGCCCAGCACTCGATCGACAGCTGAGGCAGCCTGCCATCCGCGTGCCAGTAGGCTCACCACCCCACCGCGCAGGAATAGCCGCCAGCAACTCTGGCGGACGAGGCTAGACCGTCAGCAGCCGCCTATCGGACTTCCGATGGCGCGCTTCGGCCCGGGGCGCAACGACCGATCGCTCGTGCCGAAGAAGCAGCGACGGACACACCAAGCAATCGCAGTCCTCGTCATGAGTCAGCGCATCGCAGATCAGGCAGGTGCAGTTCGGGTTCCCGGGAAACGGGCACTCCTGGTAGACCTCTTCCGCCGGCAGCGGCCACGCCATGCCATCGCGATACTCGCTCCTGAAGCGTCGCTGGACGCGTACGGCACCCACGGTTGCGCCTGGGCTACGCTCGATCTGCATCGGTACTTCGTTTCGCGAGGGATCCAGATGCGTTGGGGTCACATCCGTTGCAGCGGCGTGTGACCCCGCTTCCTTCATGTGGTTGTCATCCGGCATCAGCGCCAGAGGGGGATGGGCGGCCCCAGCGGCTGATGGCGGAGCGGGAGTAGCCAGTCAGCTCCTCGATCCGCCGGTACGGTACGCCGACGGCGATCGCGTGCTGGACACGCGGCCGTAGGTGTCCGTCTACCCGGCGCAGCTCAACAAGTCGCAGGCGTTCCGCACCGAGTCCGGCAATCCTGGTCAGCGCTGCCACCTGGTGCCCGGCCGAACCGGCAGGCCTGGTCACACAGCACCGCCAGATCCGCGATCGCCTCAACCGCCGCCGGCGAGCCTCACCGCCACATCGGCCGCGACCCGGCCAGGGTCATGACCCGCCCGCCGGACCCGCAGCGGCGCTGAAGCATCACCGAACGCGCTGGTCAACCCCGTGACATCAGGCAGGTCGGCTAGCAGCGGCGCCATGGTGATCCGCTCGGTCGTGGACACCCTCGAAGGCACCGCCGTCGCCACCCCTATTACGGCCAAGGCCAGCCGGAGGGGCGGTCGAAGACTGGCCCCACCCGGCACCAGCCATGATGCCCCGCGCCCAAGCGGCGCAGGGCATCCTCCCGCCGGCCCTACGGCCTTGCGGCGCACCGGTCTCGTGCGGTGCGGGTGCGACGCAGGCGGCTCACTCCGACTGGATCGACATCGTCAGGTCGGTGAAGGACGCGGAGCCGGCCCCGCCGGCGGTGTACGCGCGGAACGAGGCACCCTTGGTCAACCGCACCACGAAACGCGGATCGGCCTGGGCGGTCGTGCCGGTCGTGGTGGTGGACTGCCCGGCGTCGGCGAGATCGAGCGCGGCGTCGCGCAGCGCGTACGAGCCGAACACGTTGGTCGACGGCGGTGCTGCGGCCCGATCCTGCGGGACTGTCAGCGTGCTCGTCGCACCCTTCGTGATCTGCCACCGGCCGGGATCGTAGCTGTCGCCGTCGGTGAGGTAGCTCCACCGGACACCACTTATCGACCAGTACCCGCCGATGGTGTCAACCTGGGCCGAGCGCAGGTCGAAGACCGACACCCCGTTCGTGCCCACCACCCGGGCGGTCTCCCTCGCCGTTCCGGCTCCGCTGACGACCAGCGCGGTGTTCTCACCCACCCCGTACACCCGGTCGTGTCCGGTGTCGGCGGCGAGCCGGAGCGAGCGCCCGTTTCGGCCCCGCGCGTCGAAGTGGGTGTCGACGAGGCCGGAGGTGAAGAAGTTGAAGCCACCGGCGGGCCAGTAGCCGAGGATCTCGTCGGTGTCGTAGTAGCCGGGCTGGGCCCCGTCGCGAACCCCGTAGTAGCTCGACCCGCCGGTGATCATGTCGGAGCCGGCGAGGATCTGCATGCCGGCGCTGGTGCCGGCGACCGGCGCGCCGGCTTGGAAGCGTTGCCGGATCGCGGCCAGCACCGCCCCGTCGGAGCCGTCGGCGTGGATCATGGACGATACGTAGCGGAACTGGTCGCCACCAGCGAAGAAGAACCCGGTCATCGATGCGGCCAGCGCGGCGTTCGCCGCATCGTCGCCGCTGCCCTTCTTCTTCGTGCTCACCGGGATCCAGGTGACCTCCGCGGCCCCGTATCGCTTGAGGACCTTGCCCACCTGGTTGGCGGCCCCGTGGGGCGTCGCCGAGGACGCGCTCAACACTCCGATTCGCGCTTCGGCGCCACCGGCCTGTCGGACGAACTCCCCGTAGACGGCGCTGTTGTCGTCGGCGAGAGCGCCGCCGATCAGCATCACCTGCCCTGGTCCGCTCGCCGGTCCAGCGGGGTCGGCGGATGCGGCTTTGCCTGGTAGGGCCGCGGCGGCCACGGCGATGATCAAGGCAGTGAGTGACGGCAGAAGCTTGGGCCGGGTCATGGCACCCGACGCTAGACAGCCGCACGACAGGCGTCAAGAAGCGTCGATGACCTGTTCCGCCCCAAAGACAGACTCGGGGCATCACCGGCGCCCGCTGGGGTCTGGCCGAAGCCAAAGCCGTCATGCGGCCCATTGCCGCATCCAAATATTCGTATTGTGGACGATACGCCGCCCCTCCGTGGACTACCCGCCGGCCAAGGTTCTCGGCTTTCAGCTGGTTGGGCCGTCGATGAGGCGGCGTAGCGCGTGCCCGGCCGCGGGGAGTGCGAGTCGCATTGTGTGCGCGGCCAGCCGCATTGCCCACCAGGTGAGGGCAACGAGGTATCCGACGATGAGCGCCCCGTGGGTGTTGTAGGTGAAGACGATGGCGTAGCCGATGGCGAGGCCGGGTGCGGTGATGGTGCGGATGGTGCGGCCTCGGCTGGCGGTCAGGGCCGTGGCGACGCCAACGAGCGCGGCTCCGGCGCTGCCGAGGAGGCCGGGCATGCCGGTCAGGTCGACCGGTGGGGTGAGTGTGAGGGCGGCTCGCATGAGGTAGATGCCGATGGTGGCGATGGCGGCGTGGGTGGCCGCTGGTCGGGTGCGTGCGAGCCAGGCGGGCAGGGCGTGGGCGGGGATCCGGGGTGCGGTGGCGGCGATGGCGGCGGCGCAGACTGCGAGGGGTATTGCGGCGCCGAGTGTCCATTTCAGGTATGGGCTGTAGTCGAACCGGACGGAGGTGCCGGTGGCGAGGCCGTAGAGGGCGGCGGTGACTGCGCCGCCGATGGCGGCGGCGAGGTATCCGCGTCGGATGAGGCCGCCGGTCGCGGGTTCCGGTGATGGTGGTGTGGCGGGTGCTGCGGCGAGCAGGGTGGTGGGGGCGAGGTGCGCCACGGCGAAGGCGGTGAGCACAGCGAGTGCGCCGGCGGTGCCCAGTTCGGGTAGGGAGGTGCGGACGCCGACGACCCGGAGAAAGAGGGTGCTGATGTCTGCGGTGAGGATCGCTTGGAGGAGCAGGGTGAGGGAGCAGGCGCCGAGCAGGATGGCGCTGGTCAGGTCACGAATGCGGAGTCGGACACGCGGCAGGTGGGCGTCGGCGGCGGTGGGTGTGGGGTGGTGTGGCGTGGTGAGCGCCAGGGCGCCGTCGGTGAGCGCGTGGGACTGGTCGGCGAGGACAGCCGGTGTGAGGCCGGTGGCTGTGGCGAGCCGGTCTTGCAGGCCGGGTACGGCTTCGGTTTGGCGCAGGACGACGCCGGCCAGGTGTTCGCGGTCGATGTCGGCCGCGTCGAGGATGTCACGGACTTCGTCGTGAACCCTGTCGAGGAGGGGTTCCGCGGCGTTGGCGACGTCGTCGAGGGTGATGACCGTGGGCTTGCGGGGTGCGGGGAGCAGCACCGGTGCGCGGTCCTGGGTTGCCAGGAGGTGTCTGGCCTGGCGGACGGATTCCAGCAGTGCTCGGTTGTCTCGTTCCTGCGTCGGCTGGGCTATCTCGCCTCGTCGCGGGTTGTCGTGGTCG
>NZ_JBEYER010000182.1:0-6171 GCF_040634005.1 Micromonospora sp. NPDC007271 | reverse complement strand
GCCGGGCTTGCGGAACAGTCCGATGTAGGCGGAGCGGGCCTGTTGCCGCCGGTCGGTGGCGAGCGCGTGCGCCATCGCCGCCGGGTGCGGCACCGAGACCGCGGTCAGGGTGCGGACCCGCTCCGGGTGCGCCGCCGCCAGGCCCCACGCCACGATCGCGCCCCAGTCGTGCCCGACCAGGTGCGCGTCCTGCACGTCGAGCGCGTCGAGCACGCCGGCCGCGTCCGCCACCAGCTCCGGAAGCCGGTACGCCTCGACCGCCCCCGGCCGTGCGCCCGGTGAGTAGCCGCGCTGGTCGAGCGCGTACGTGCGCAGGCCGGCCGCGTGCAGCGCGGGCACCACGTCGTCCCACTCGGCGCTGTGTTGCGGGAAGCCGTGCAACAGCAGGACGGGTACGCCGTCCGCCGGGCCGCCCGTGCGTACCTCGAACGTCAGACCTCGCGCGTCGACCCGCATGATTCGGCAGCCTACCCACCCGGGCCGGGGTCGATCACCCTGCTGGCCCAGGGGTGGACGGCGATGCTAGCGTCTGCCGGAGACAACTTCACATCCGACAGGGGAGCGCACAGCGCTGAGAGTGCGGGCCGGTGCCCGCAGACCCTCGAACCTGATCTGGGTAATGCCAGCGCAGGGAGTTCGGTCGACCTCCAGCCGCGCCGCCGTCCGGGCATCCGGACGCGGCGTGCGTCTTCTCCTGGTTCGTGTCACAGGACTGGGAGCAAACATGACTCAACCGACCACCAACCGGTGGCGCACCATCGACATCGTCGTCGCGGCCGTGATCGCCGTGGCCTTCGGTGTCATCTTCTGGGCCTGGGGGCTGGTCTGGCGGGCCGCCGACCCGCTCTTCGCCGCCACGCCCGCGGCGCAGGCGATCATGTACGGCGTATGGCTGGTCCCGGCCGTGCTCGGGGGTCTGGTCATCCGTAAGCCGGGTGCGGCGCTGTTCTGCGAGGCCGTCGCCGCGACGATCTCCGCCCTGCTCGGCGCCGAATGGGGTGGGGTCACCGTCGTCCAGGGGCTGATCCAGGGGCTCGGTGCCGAGGTGGCCTTCGCCGCCTTCCGTTACCGCTCGTTCCGGCTGCCGACCTCCGTGCTCGCCGGAGCGCTGACCGGCCTCAGCGCTGCCCTTTTCGACTTCTTCGTCTGGAATCCCGCCTACGACCTGACCACCTACCGCATCCCCTACGCGGCTCTCACGATCGTCAGCGCCGCCGTGGTTGCCGGCGTGGGCGGCTTCTTCCTGACCCGCGCCCTCGCCGGCAGCGGCGTCCTGGACCGCTTCCCCGCCGGCCGCGAACGCACCGCCATCTGACCGCCCGCCGCCGACCGCGTTGATCAAGGAGTTTGCGTCGGCCGAAGCGGTTTTCCTGACGCAAACTCCTTGATCAACCAACGTGGGGCCGGAAAGGGGGCGCGGTGAGTGCGGTGGTGGTGCGGGGGTTCGGGTGGCGGCATGCCGGGCGAAAGGGCTGGGCGGTGCGGGGGGTGGACCTGCGCGTCGAGGCCGGGGAGCGGGTGCTGCTGCTCGGGGCGTCCGGGGCGGGGAAGAGCACGCTGTTGGCGGCGCTCGCCGGGCTGCTGCCGGAGGACTCCGGTGAGCAGGAGGGCACCATCGAGATCGACGGGCTCGACCCGCGCAAGGCCCGGGAACGGGTCGGCGTCGTCTTCCAGGACCCGGAGACCCAGCTGGTGATGGCCCGCTGCGGCGACGACGTCGCGTTCGGGCTGGAGAACCGGGGCGTACCCGGCGAGGAGATCTGGCCCCGGGTGGACGAGGCGCTGCGCCGGGTCGGCTTCCCGTACCACCGGGACCGGCCCACCGCGGCGCTCTCCGGCGGCGAGCAGCAACGGCTCGCCCTGGCCGGGGCGCTCGCCCTGCGGCCCGGGCTGCTGCTGCTCGACGAGCCGACCGCCAACCTCGACCCGGCCGGCGCCACGCTGGTCCGGCAGGCCGTCCGGGACGCCCTCGACGCCGACACCACGCTGATCCTGGTCGAGCACCGGGTCGCCGAGGCGCTGCCGCTCGTCGACCGGGTGGTCGTCCTCGAACCGGGCGGCGGGGTGCGCGCCGACGGCCCGCCAGCGGCGGTCTTCGCCGCGCACGGCGACGCGCTCGCCGACGCCGGGGTCTGGGTGCCCGGCCGGAGCGTGCCGCCCCGGCACGCGACCACGCCGGCCGGAGCGCCGCTGATCACCGCCGACCGGCTCGGCCTGCCGCCCCGGTTGGCCCCCACCGACCTTCGGGTACGCGCCGGCGAGGCGCTCGCCGTCCTCGGCCCGAACGGCGCCGGCAAGTCCACGCTGGCGCTGCTCCTGGGCGGCCTGCTGCGCCCCGGCACCGGTGCGGTCACCGCCACCGCCGAGCTGGCCGGCCGGGACGCCGGCACTCCCCCGCACCGCTGGCGGGCACCGGCCCTGGCCCGGCGGATCGGTTCCGTCTTCCAGGACCCGGAGCACCAGTTCGTCACCGGCACCGTCTTCGACGAGCTGGCGCTCGGTCCACGCCGGACGGGCCAGCCCGAGGCGGCGGTCCGGTCCATCGTGGAGCGGCTGCTGGAGCGGCTCCGGCTGGCCCGGTTGGCCGCGGCGAACCCGTACACGCTCTCGGGCGGGGAGGCTCGGCGGCTGAGCGTGGCGACCGCCCTGGCCACCGCGCCCCGCCTGGTGATCTGCGACGAGCCCACCTTCGGCCAGGACCGGCGGACCTGGCTGGAGCTGATCGACCTGCTCGCCGAGCTGCGCGGCGCCGGCCACGGCATCGTGGCGGTCACCCACGACCCGGACTTCGTCGCCGCGCTGGCCGACCGCACGGTGACCCTCACGCGCCTCGGCGCCGGGGACCGGCCGTGATCGGGGTGGAGCCCGTCGCCGCGCCCGGGGCACCGCTGGCCCGGCGCAATCCCGTGGCGAAGCTGGCCGCCGCGCTGCTCTTCTCCTTCATCCTGATCGCCACCCTGGACCCGGTGGCCCCGGCAATCGCCATCGCGATCGAGCTGGCGCTGCTGCCGCTGTTCGGCGTCCGCTACCGGGTACTGGCCCGGCGGGCCTGGCCGTTGCTGGCCAGCGCCGGCGGCATCCTGGTCACCCTGGTGCTCTTCGCCGCCGACCGCTCCGGGCGGGTGCTGGTCGAGGCCGGCCCGGTCCTGGTCACCGAGGGAGTCCTGGTCACCGCGCTGGGGCTGGTGCTGCGCATGCTCGCGGTGGCGCTGCCCGGGATCGTCGTCTTCGCCACCACCGACGCCACCGACCTGGCCGACGCGCTGATCCAGAACGCGAAGGCGCCGGCCCGGTTCGCCATCGGCGCGCTGGCCGCGTTCCGGCTGGTGCCCCTGCTGGAACAGGAGTGGCGGATGATCAGCATGGCCCGGCGGGCCCGGGGCGTGGACGCCGGCCGGAATCCGCTCGCCCAGCTGCGGCTCTTCGGGTCGACCGCGTTCGCCCTGCTGGTCGGGGCGATCCGGCGGGGCACCCGGCTGGCGGTCGCGATGGACGCGCGCGGCTTCGACGCGGGGACGCCGCGTACGCTCGCCCGGCGGCAGCGGTTCACCCGGGCGGACGGCCTGCTGGTGGTCGGCGCAGCGGTGCTGGCCGGCGCGGCGCTGACGGTCAGCATCGTCCTCGGCACCTTCCGCCCCCTGATCGGCTGACCCCGTCCGCTACCGCCGGAGCTGCGCCACGCCGCTCTGGTACGCCAGCACGACCGCCTGCACCCGGTCCCGCACGCCGAGCTTGGCGAAGATGCGGTTCACGTGCGTCTTCACGGTCGCCTCGCCGACGAAGAGCTGGCCGGCGATCTCGCGGTTGGACAGGCCGAGAGCCATCATCCGCAGCACCTCGGTCTCTCGGGCGGTCAGCTCCGCCAGGCTCGGGTGGCCAGCCACGGACGCCGTCGCGGTGTAGTGGTCGATCAGGCGACGGGTGATCGACGGGGAGAGCAGGGCGTCGCCGCGGGCCGCCGTCCGCACCGCCTCGGCCAGTTCCCGGGGTGGAGTGGTCTTGAGCATGAAACCGGAGGCGCCGGCGCGCAACGCCCGGTAGACGTACTCGTCGAGGTCGAAGGTGGTCAGCATGATGACGCGGGTCGCGCTGCGCGCGGCCAGGATCCGCTCGGTCGCGGCGATCCCGTCCGTGGGCGCCATGTGGATGTCCATCAACACCACGTCGGGTGCGAACCGGTTCGCGAGTTGCACGGCTTCCTCGCCGTCGGCCGCGTCGGCGACGACCTCGAGGTCGGGCTGCGCGGAGAGGATCAGCCGGAGGCCGCCCCGCACCAACGCCTCGTCGTCGGCGATGAGGACCCGGATCATCCGGTGACCCCCGTCGGGGAGAGCCCGGCGGCGGACGCCTCGGCGTCGAAGGGCAACTCCACCCGTACCTCGAAGCCGCCCTCCCCCCGCGGGCCCGCGCTGACCGTGCCGCCGAACAGCTCCACCCGCTCCCGGATACCCGTCAGGCCGTGCCCGGTGCCGGCGCTCCGCCGGGCCGAGCCCGTGCCGTCGTCAACGACGTGCAGCCGGAGGGCATCGCCGGCCACCTCGATCGAGACCCGGACCGTCGCGCCCGGCGCATGCCGGGCAGCATTGGTCAACGACTCCTGGAGAATCCGGTAGCCGCTGACGTCGGCGGCGGCGGGGACCGCGGCGAGGTCACCCGTCACGGTCACGTCGACCTGCCCGCCCGCGAGGCGTACGCCGGCGGCCAACGGGTCGATCCGCCGCAGCGACGGCAACCCCTCCGGAGCCGCCTCGGTGCCGCGGAGGATGACGAGGAGCCGGCGCAGCTCGGTGACCACCTCGCGTCCGACGTCCTGCACCGCGTCGAGTGACGCGCGGGCCTGGCCCGCGTCCGAGTCGAGCACGGCCTGCGCCGCTCCCGCCTGCAGCACCATGACCGACACCCCGTGCGAGACGATGTCGTGCAGTTCCCGGGCCACCCGCAGCCGCTCGTCCGTCCGGGCGGCCGCCTCCCGCTCGGCAGCCAGGGCGACCAGCCGTGCCGCCTGCGCCCGCCGCATCCGCACGGCGTAGCCGGGGCCCAGCACGGCGAGCCCGACGAACAGGATGAACACCCAGTCGGAGTCGCCCGCCATCGCGTTCTCGATCCCGAGCGGAACGAAGTAGCCGACCGCGGCGACGGTCGGCGCGGCCCGGCCGCCCACGGCGACACAGCCGAAGGCGGCGGCGAGCAGCGCCACGAGCGGCACGACCGGCCACTCCGGCAGCACGGGCGTGAAGCTCTGCGCCGTGAAGCAGGCGCCGGCCAGGAGGGCGGCCGTCCGGGGATACGACGTGCAGCCGGCCACCGCCAGGCCGTAGCCCACCAGCAGCACGGTGAGCACGGCGAGCCAGCCGGCGGGAAGCGCGGCGAGGTCCGGCCCCTCCCCCTCGACGTAACCCGCCAGCGGAACGTACAGCTCGGCCAGGCCGAACGCGAACAGCGCGGTACCGGCGAGCGCGGTGGCCGCCTTGCGCCACCGGATCCGGACGTCGAGGGCGGCTGACATGCGCCGAAGGGTAGCGACGGCGGACCGGGTCGCGCGTCCACCCACGGGTGTAGCGGCGGCGGCGGGGACTCCACCCACGGATCAACTTCGCGGCCGACGACCTGGCCCGGGTGCGGCTCCTAGCGTCCCTCCCACGACTTTCGAAGGGAGATTTCTGATGGCTGACCAGACCGGGCGGCGGATGGGCCGGCTCACGGCGGGCGCCCTGCTCACGGGCGGCGTACTCTACGGCGTCGCGAACGCCTTCTACTGGGTGATGTTTCCGGACGACGTGTCGGAGACCGCTGGCAACGTGACAGTGGCCGCCGGGAACCTGGGCGCGTGGCGGGTGGAGACCGTCCTGTTCGCGCTGGCCCATCTGCTGCTGCTGCCGGCGACGCTCGGGCTCGCCACCGTTCTGGGCCGGCGCAAGCCGGTGGCGGCCACCATCGGCGGTGCCACCGCCCTGCTCGGGCTCTATTTCTCCACCGTCCACCTGTGGCAGTACAACGCCTTCTTCGGGGCGCTCGCCGGCGGCGGTGTCGACGCCGACGCCGCTCGACCGGTCACCGAGGCCATCGACGGCGACCCGTTCGTGATGGCCTCGTTCGCGGTGTGGCTGCTCGGCTGGCTGGTCGGCCTCCTGGTGCTCGCGTTCGGCGCCTGGCGGGCCCGGCTGGTGGCGC
>NZ_JBEYER010000181.1:6029-6290 GCF_040634005.1 Micromonospora sp. NPDC007271 | reverse complement strand
CTGGTCGGCCTCCTGGTGCTCGCGTTCGGCGCCTGGCGGGCCCGGCTGGTGGCGCTCTGGGTGCCACTGGTCCTCACCGCCGGGCAGGTGCTGGACCTGGCCACCGAGGGCGTCCCGCTCAAGGTCGCGGTGAGCGTGCTGATGGTGGCGGGCTTCGCCGGCCTGGCGCTCGGCGTCGAGCGGTCGCGGCCCGTTGACGAGCCGGCCGAGACGGCGACCGCAGCCACCGCGCACGCCTGACCCGGGCGCAGTCCGGTTCGG
>NZ_JBEYER010000181.1:0-5930 GCF_040634005.1 Micromonospora sp. NPDC007271 | reverse complement strand
GGTGCAGTCCGGTTCGGGTGCAGTCCGGTTCGGGTGCAGTCCGGTTCGGGTGCAGTCCGGTTCGGGTGCAGTTGTGGTCGCCCTGGCAACCACAACTGCACCCGAAACTAGTCAGCTACGCCGGAAGGCGTACCGGCGAGGCTGGGCGGCGCGCCGGGCGTGGCCGGCGAAGCGGGCGTCGCGGCCAGTCGGCGGGCCGGCCTCCGGAGCCGGTGCCAGCTCGGCCCGCGATCCGGTCGGCGAGGGCTCGGGAACCGCCTCGGGGAACGCCGACGGGGCGGCCCGCATCGACGCCGTCAGGAGGGCGGCGAGGTCGGGTGGGGTCACCGCCAACGGGGACGGAACCGGACGGGGGGACTTCTTCGGGCTGCGTTTGGCAGGCATACGCTGCCTCCTGACTGGCTCAGGCGCCGGGTGGCGCGGCGAGTGGGCAGGCCCCGGCGGGTCCGATCAGCGGAGACACCGCGACGACGGCGGTGGAGGATGCGGACGCCCGGAGCGGACGGGTCCGCGGCGCGAACGGGCGGCGGACCGGAGCTCGGATGAAGGGGCGTCAGTTACGCATGCCGGTACGCTAACCGGCCTCCGCCGCCCCCGCACCCGATTTACTGGCACGATCGGCGGCATGCTGATCGCGTTCTCGATCACCCCGCTCGGCGTGGGTGAGTCCGTGGGCGACCTGGTCGCCGACGCCGTCCGGGTGGTCCGCGAGTCCGGCCTGCCCAACCGGACCGACGCCATGTTCACCACCGTCGAGGGCGAGTGGGACGAGGTGATGGCGGTGGTGAAGCGGGCCGTCGACACGGTCTCCGCCCGGGCGCCCCGGGTCAGCCTGGTGCTCAAGGCCGACGTGCGCCCCGGGGTCACCGATGCGATGACCGAGAAGGTCGCCCGCGTCGAGGCCCGGCTGGCCGAGACGCCGGGACCGTCGGCCACCATGCCGCCCAACCAGGAGTGATCCCTCCGCCGCCGAGCGTCGGCATCCCCGCCCGCACCCATACCGGCCGCGATACGGTCGCAGCACGGGCAGCGACGAAAGGTGGCGGTACGCATGGCAGCGCGGGCGACGGCGCAGATCGGCGTGACCGGCCTGGCGGTGATGGGCCGCAACCTGGCCCGGAACCTGGCCCGCCACGGCTTCACCGTCGCGGTGCACAACCGCTCGCCCGGGCGCACCCGCAGCCTCGTCGCCGAGCACGGCGGCGAGGGCACCTTCGTGCCGTCGGAGTCCATGGCCGACTTCGTCGCCTCGCTGGAGCGACCCCGCGCGGTGATCGTCATGGTCAAGGCGGGCGGCCCCACCGACGCGGTGATCGACGAGCTGGTGCCGCTGCTGGAGGCGGGCGACATCGTCGTCGACTGCGGCAACGCGCACTTCACGGACACCCGCCGCCGGGAGGAGGCGTTACGCGGGCACGGACTGCACTTCGTCGGCACCGGCGTCTCCGGCGGCGAGGAGGGCGCGCTGCACGGCCCGAGCATCATGCCGGGCGGCTCCGACGAGTCCTACCGCAAGCTGGGCCCGATCTTCGAGAAGATCGCCGCGCAGGTGGAGGGCGTCCCGTGCTGCCGGCACGTCGGCCCGGACGGGGCCGGCCACTTCGTCAAGATGGTGCACAACGGCATCGAGTACGCCGACATGCAGCTCATCGCCGAGGCGTACGACCTGTTGCGGGCCGGCCTGTCGGCGAGCCCGGCGGAGATCGCGGAGATCTTCCGCGAATGGAACACCGGCGAGCTGGAGTCCTTCCTCATCGAGATCACCGCCGACGTGCTCGCGCACACCGACGCGGCGACCGGCCGGCCCTTCGTCGACGTGGTGCTCGACCAGGCCGAGCAGAAGGGCACCGGCCGGTGGACCGTGCAGAGCGCGCTGGACCTGGGCATCCCGATCACGGGCATCGCCGAGGCCACCTTCGCCCGGTCGCTCTCCGGACACGCCGACCAGCGGGCCGCCGCCCGCCGGGCGTTCGCCGAGGCGGGCGGGACGTGGCCGGAGAACGACCGGGAGACCTTCGTCGAGGGCGTGCGGCGCGCGCTGCTGGCCAGCAAGATCGTCGCGTACGCGCAGGGCTTCGACCACATCCGGGCCGGCAGCCGGGAATACGAGTGGGGCATCGACCTGGGCGGGATGGCGACCATCTGGCGGGGCGGCTGCATCATCCGGGCCCGTTTCCTGGACCGGATCCGCCAGGCGTACGACGCCGAGCCGGAGCTGCCGACGCTGCTGGTGGCCCCGTGGTTCGCCGACCGGGTCGGCGCCGGGGTCCCGGCCTGGCGGCGGGTGGTGGCCGACGCGGCCCGGGCGGGCGTGCCCACGCCGGCGTTCGCGTCGTCGCTGGCCTGGTTCGACGGGCTGCGCGCCGAGCGGCTGCCGGCCGCCCTGATCCAGGGGCTGCGGGACAACTTCGGGGCACACACCTACCACCGGGTGGACCGGGCGGGCACGTTCCACACGCTCTGGGCGGGTGACCTCTCCGAAGTGGAGGCGTGACGCTCACCAGGCCCGTTCGGCGGCATCCGGCGGGGGCGGGGCCCAGGCCGGGGCGGGATCCCCGGTGGCCAGCTCGGCGATCTCGCCGGAGCGTACGGCCGGGGTGTGTCCCATCTCGACGCAGTACCGTTCGGCGACCCCGGCGCAGATCTCGGCGACCGCCTCCCGACTGGCCGGCTCCACCAGGTCGGCCGCGGCCAGGGCGGCCGTCATCTCGTACCGGAGATCGCGCATCCTCCACCCCCGTGGCGGGCGCGTCCCGGCGGCGCGCCCTGCGCCGATCGTACGTGCGGGCGCCCCGCCGCCGGCCGGAAAGCCGGATGCGGGGCGCCCGCGGACCGTCGAGTCACCAGAACCGGCGACGCCGGGCCTTCTGCGGTCGCAGCAGGTCGGCGCCCTTGGCGAGCAGTCGGCTCACCCCCGTCGGGCCGCGCCGGGCCTCGAGGGTGTGGCTGAGCCGACGCGCGCCGGCCGCGGCCAGCGGCACGGCGACCGCCATGACCGCCCACTGGGCGATCCGTTTCTGAATCATCGGGTTCACCTCCGCGATCGGCTGCTGCCTGTCAGGTACCCAGCGAGCCACCGCGGTAAGCGTGACCGCTACCCCGCCGGGGCCACCGGGTTGGGCAGCGCCCCGCCGAAGCGGCGGTCCCGCTGGGCGTAGAGCTCGCAGGCATACCAGAGGTGGCGGCGGTCGAAGTCCGGCCAGAGCGTGTCGAGGAAGACCAGCTCGGCGTACGCGGCCTGCCAGAGCAGGAAGTTGGACGTGCGCTGCTCGCCGGAGGGGCGGAGGAAGAGGTCCACCTCGGGGACCTCGGGGTGGTAGAGGTACCTCGCGACGGTCTTCTCGTTGACCTTGCCCGGGTCGAGCTTCCCGGCCGCCACGTCGCGGGCGATCGCGGCGGCGGCGTCGGCGATCTCCGCCTGGCCGCCGTAGTTGACGCAGAACTGGAGGGTCAGCGTCGAGTTGCCTCGGGACATCTCCTCGGCGGTCTGCAGCTCGGAGATCACGCTCTTCCAGAGCCGCCCGGCCCTACCGGACCAGACCACCCGGACGCCCAGGTCGACCAACTGGTCCCGGCGGCGGCGGATGACGTCCCGGTTGAAGCCCATCAGGAAGCGGACCTCGTCCGGCGAGCGCCGCCAGTTCTCGGTCGAGAACGCGTACGCCGACAGGTAGGGGATGCCCAGCTCGATCGCGCCCTCGATGGTGTCGAAAAGGCTGTACTCGCCCTGCTCGTGCCCCTTGGTCCGGGGCAGCCCGCGCTCCTTCGCCCAGCGGCCGTTGCCGTCCATGACGATGGCGACGTGCTGCGGCAGGACGTCGGCCGGCAGCGCCGGCGGCCGGGCACCGGACGGGTGCGGGGTCGGTGGCACCGGCTCCCGCCGGAGGGCCCTCGTCGATCGGATCACTTACGCATTCTCCCTGTTCACGCCAGCGGCGGCGGGCCCGGCGCCGGCGCGCGGCGGGACCACACCCGGCCCCGCGCCGGGCGGCGGGACCGTGCCGGGCGCCGGGGCACCCCGGTCGACCAGCGGCAGCGAGCGTAACGCGCGCTCCAGGTGCCACTGGAGGTGCGCCGCGACCAACCCGCTGCACTCCCGGCGCACCCCGGTCTCGGTGGCCTCCGCGTACGCCCAGTCGCCGGTGGTCAGCGCGGACATCAGGTCGACGGTGGCCGGGGCGGGATGGGCGGCGCCCGGCGGCCGGCAGTCCGGGCAGACCGCACCCCCGGCCGGTACGGAGAACGCCCGGTGCTTCCCCGGCGTGCCGCAGACCGCGCAGGCGGTCAGCGCGGGCGCCCAGCCGGCCAGCGCCATCCCGCGCAGCAGGTAGGCGTCGAGCACCAGCGTGGTGGCGTGGTCGCCCCGCGCCAGGGACTTCAGCGCGCCGAGGGTGAGCTGGAACATCCGCAGCGACGGCTCCCGCTCGATCGGGGTGAGCCGTTCCGCGGTCTCGGCGATCGCGCTGGCCGCCGTGTAGCGGGGGTAGTCGCCGAGGAACCGCTTGCCGTAGAGGTCGATCCCCTCGACCTGGCTGATGGTGTGCAGCGAGCTGCCCTGGTTGCCCTTGGGGTCGCCGGCGAGCTGGAGGTCGACGTGCCCGAACGGCTCCAGCCGGGCGCCGAACCGGCTGGTGGTGCGCCGGACGCCCCGGGCCACCGCGCGCAACCGACCGTGCCGGCGGGTGAGCAGGGTGATGATCCGGTCGGACTCGCCCAGCTTCTGCACGCGCAGCACCACCGCGTCGTCGCGGTAGAGCTGTCGGCGGTACCCGGCCATCGGACCATTCTCCCTCGGGGTGCGATCTCAGGGTCGGTTCGGGGTGGATCGGCGGTCGAACCCGGATGTGCCGCCCCGACCACCGGCCGTACCGTCCTGGCCATGGCTCAGCACCGAACCACCGTCGCCGCCACCGCCGTGGCCACCCTGATCCTCCTGTCCGGGTGTGACACCCTGTCGTTCCGCGAGCTGGACTACGACAACACCGAGGCGGTGAAGATCACCCGGATCACCGTCCGGCCGGGCTCGGGCGACGTGACCGTACGCGGCTCCGGGTCCGCCGCCGAGGTACGGATCAAGCGGATGGTGCGCTACCAGGGCGGGCAGCCCGACACCCGGTACCGGATCAACGGCGACGAACTGGTGCTGGACACCAGCTGCGGCAACCGCTGCAGCGTCTCCTGGGACGTGACCGCCCCCGAGGGCGTGAGGGTACGCGGCGAGACCGGCTCCGGGGACGTCGTGCTGAGCCAGGTCGGCACCGTGGACGTCAAGCTCAGCTCCGGCGACGCCCGGGTGGCCGGGGCGAGCGGCGACATCCGGGTCGAGACCAGCTCCGGGGACATCTCGGTGGTCGACGCGGCCGGTGCGGTCCGGCTGCGGGCCACCTCCGGCCGGGTCGAGGCGCGGCGGCTGGCCGCCGGCGTGGACGCGGAAACCTCCTCGGGCGACCTGACCGTCGAGCTGGAGCAGCCGGCCTCGGCCCGGCTGCACGCCGGCAGCGGCGACGTGCACCTGGTCGTGCCGGGCGGCCGGTACCGGGTTCGGTCCAGCACCGGCTCGGGCGACGCGAACCTGGCGGTGACCGACGACCCGAACGCCCCCCTGCTGCTGGACGTCCGCGCCGGCAGCGGCGACGTCGCGATCAGCCAACGCTGACCCCGGGCCACCCCCGCCGGGGCCGGGCCACCCGTCGCCCGGCCACGGGCGCCCGCCGGGCCGAGCCCCCGCCGGTACGGGGCGCCCGCCGGGCCGTCGGGCAGGTCCTCGGTGGGGCCGCCGGATCAGCCGGGTCCACGGCCGACCGCGCCCGGGCCGCGGCCGCCCCGGTCGGCCGGCACCGGCCCGGTGTCCGCCCGGTCGGCCGCGCCGCGCGGCGCCGCGAAATGACGGTTGAGGTTCCGGGGCTCGATCGGGGTGCCGACCTCGGAGG
>NZ_JBEYER010000180.1:0-6346 GCF_040634005.1 Micromonospora sp. NPDC007271 | reverse complement strand
AGAGTGGCCCGGCACCGCGTGACGATGAATCCGCAACGAGGCCGCGACCCAGCACAGCTACCAGACCAGCCACCACGACCACGGCGAACACCACGGCCACACCCCCCGCCCAGGAAGCGTGGAACACGCGCTCCGGCTGGCCGGATGGAACTCGAAGCCTCCCGGCGGTCATGGAATACACGCCCCGCCCCCCTCCTGACGACAATCGGAAGAATAAACGGGCGAAAACGCCTGAACGGTGCAAACCTGACTTTCAGGCGGAGGCATATTATCCAAACCCGCTAATCGAGGCCCTGGAGGCAACGCGGACCGGACACCAGGGCAGCCCTTGCATCCCAGCTCCGGTTCTCTGGCCCCCACCCCTCGAGACGATGGGTTCTTGATCAGCTCGTCCGCTAGCCCGGGCAGCTTTGTCGGCGGCCAGTTGCGTTTCCCCAGGTCCGGCCAGCAACGCCCTCACTCTCCGTGCGCGTCCACTCAAGGGCTGCCTGGGCTGGGTGTGAGACGGCAGAAACGCGACCGGGTTCAGGAACGAGCGTTCTTGACTGATCGTTCCTAAACCGGGTAAGGTCCTTCCATGGGCCGACCGAGAGCATTCGACGAGACCGAAGTCACCAGAGCAGCGGCAAGCCTGTTCGCCGGCCGGACGTACGACGGCATCTCCGTCGACGACCTGGTGACGCACCTCGGCGTGCACCGTAACAGCCTGTACAAGGTCTTTGGCAGCAAGCGCGGGCTGTACCTGGCCGCCCTGCGGTGGCACCTGGAGCATAGGGTCCGGCCGCTGCTGGCGAAGGTCGGTGCGGCCCCCGACCCGACACAAGCATTGAGGGATATGTTCGTGGCCGACACCGCCAGCCCCGACCTGGACCTGCTGCTGCTGGCCGTGGTCGAACGCGCGCCGGTGGACTCCGAGGTGGCAGAGGAAGTTGCCCGCACCATGCGCGACTTCGACGCTGCCATCGATCTCACCCTGGGCGACGGTCGGCCGGTCGCCGACGATGCGCCGTCACCGCTGGCCTACGCGCTCACTGCGGCGATCCTCGGCCTGCGTCTGCGGGTCCGCACCGGGGTCGACGCCGCCGGGGTCGGCGCTGTCCTGTTCGACCGGATTCATCAACCGCAACCCTGAAGGAGCTTCCATGGCACAGGTACGCATCGACGAGGACACCCTCATCGTCGAGATCGAAGGACTGGACAAGCTCTGGGCCCTCAAGAGCCGCCTGGAAATCCCGCTGCTCAACGTCCGAGGCGCCACCGCCGACCCCGGCGTGATCAAGGAGCCCAAGGGCATCCGCGCGCCCGGCGCCCACCTACCCGGCGTCATCACCGCCGGCACTTTCCACATCGATGGCGAGCGCATCTTCTGGGACGTCCGGGACCCGGCCAAAGCCGTCGTCATCGAACTGCGCGACGAGCGCTACGCCCGTCTCATCGTCCAAGTCGCGGACCCCCGGGCCACAGTCGCCCTCGTCGAGCGCACCATCGCCCGCTCCACCACCTGATCCAAAATCAGCCACCACTCACGCGCGGTAACCAGCGGCGGCCAGTTGTCTCCCCACTAACTGGCCGCCTATGGGGACCTTTCACTGGCCGCCGACACAGCTTGGCACTGTTGGCTGCCTTGACCAGCACGACATCACCCGGCCACAGCCCACTGCGCAGCAGCTCCTGCGTCTACTTCCGGTTGTCTCGATGTCCGCCCATCGGCTTCATGACCGGAATGCTCGTAACGGGGCGACGGACAACTGCGCTTTCGATCGCGGCACCTGTTGCCCGTCGCCCGTCAGCACACGCCGAAGGGGGACGGACGGCAAGGAGCCTGGACCTGCCGGCTCGGGAAAGCCTTCGGGACAAGTAGCGGCGGTGCGGCGGCATGTCGGCGTACAGGTTCGCGTGCCCAGCCGCGTACGACTGAACGTGCCCAGCCCGCCCTACCCGCCCAGGCCTCTCATGATCATCTGGCCGCCCTTCGCATACGTCGATGTAACGGGCGCGGACGGGACACGCGCCTATCGGTGTGCAGGATGCATCGGTTGTTCCGCAGAACAGGTAGGAGCGCCCGGCCGGCTTACCAGGTGGAGGTGCTGCAGCACAAGGTGGACGGGAGTACTGAAACCGATGTCGACGATGAGCACGATCGATCACACCACCAGGAAAGCCGGGACCCGCTCCGAGTCCTGTCCCCCACCGGCAGGCCTGGCCGCACAGGCCCGCCGGCAGCCCGGACCGCAGCAGGTCGCGTTCGCGCGGTTCGTCCGCCACGCTATCGACACCTCCCGCCGCCAACGAGGCTGGACCCTCACCCAGACCGCCGCGCATGCCGGCGTCGGCCGCTCCACGATCTTCCGTTGGCTCAACGGCGAGTGGACCGACTATCCACAGCTGGAGAAGGTCCGCCGCTTCTGCCGAACCCTCCATGCGCCGGTCGGCGAGGCCATGCGGGCCCTGGGCGTGCCATCGCCCGACGCCACCCCGCCACCGGTGCCCGCCGCCGTCCAGGCCGACATTCGGGTGATCCTCGCGCGCCTGTCCGACCCCGCCGTAGCAGCGGAGGAGAAACACCACATCCGCATGCTGCTGCGCTACCTCGCCCACCGACGCATCCAACAACCTGACTAAACCCGCGCGATAGGCCGGTCTTGCAGCGCCCCGGCATCGGCCTCTCGCAGCCCATCCCGGCGCTCGGCGTCCTCGAGAACTGCATCCTAGGCGGCCAGCCGCGCCTGACCGAGCCTCCCGGCGACATAGTCGTACACCTTCGGGAACCCGATCCGGGCGCAGCCGGGCCGCCGCGCGGGGGCTCATGTCGCACTCCGTGTCGTGGCAGTAGACGACGACCGGACGGCTCTGGTCGAGCACCACCGCGCTCTCGGCGCTGAGCTTCTTCAACGGCAGGTCCACCGCACCCGGCAGGTGCGCCCAGTCATGCTCCGGGCGTGGTAGCACCCCCACGAGCTGGGCCCGATCCTGGCGAACCAGCCGCTGCACCCCATCCCGGAAACCGCTGGTCATCGAGGCGGGCGGGCCGTGGTGGCCCGCCCGCCGATGGCCCTCGCCCGGGGCGTTACCCGCCGTCACCGGCGACAGCTGGACCCGGGGACGTTCGCCGTGAACTCCTCGTAGCGGACCTGCGCGTCGATCGGCTGGCCTCGACTGGCCAGGGCCGGTCGGCCCTGGCCAGTCAGCTCCCGCTCGTCACATTGAAGACTTGTTGCGGGCGCGGCGGTTGAGGACCAGCAGGAACGCGCCGGCGATGACGAGCATCGCGCCGACGGTGAGGGGTGTTCCGATGGAGTTGCCGGTGACGGGCAGGATCTGGCTGACGTAGCGGAATGTCAGGGGCTTAGATGACCCGCCCGGGGTGGTCACCGTGACGGTGGTGTTGCCTGCCCGGCAAGCGGGTGTGCGGAAGCTCAGTGAGCGTCCGTCGGCGGCGACGGTCACCTCATCGGCCGGTATGGTCCGTCCGCAGATGGTGACCGTGGTCTGGCCGGGAATGAATCCGGTGCCGTGGATGGTCACGGTGGTGCCGCCCGCGGTGGGACCGCGGCCGGGGGTAACCGTGTCGATGACGGGCGGGGCGGCTTGGTAGGTGAAGGCGTCGGGTGCGGTGGCGTTCGCGCCGGGAGTCAGGACGGTCACGTCCACGGTTCCGGGTGCGCCGGGCGGTGTGACTACGGTCAGTGAGGTGCCGCTCGGGTTGACCACCAGGTTGGTGCCGGGGGTGTTTCCGAAGTTGACGCCGGTGGCGCCGCCGAGGCCGGTGCCGGTGATGGTCACCGTGGTGCCGCCGGTGCTCGGACCCTCGTTCGGCACGACCGAGGTGATTGTCGGCGCCACATAGGTGAACGCCGGCGCGGTGACCTCACCCGCAGGGAAAACCAGCCTGACGGCGGCCGGTCCGGCCGCGTTCGGCGGCGTCACCACCGTCACCGCGGTCCCGGCCGGGTTGACGGTGAAGCCAGTGCCCGGCACGCCGTCGAAGGTCACACCCGTAGCCCCGCCCAGGCCCGTGCCGGTGATCGTCACCGTGGTCCCACCCGCCGTCGGCCCCGACGAGGGCGTCAACCCGGTGATCGTCGCGCCGCTGCCATCAGCAAGGTACGTGTAGCCCAACGGGGCGGCCGAACCACCTGGTGTGCTCACCACCACCGACGCGGGCCCGACTGCGCCCGCAGGCGTCACCGCGGTCAACGACGTGCCACCCGCGGCCACCACCACATTCGTGGCCGGCGTTCCATCGAACGTCACCGTCGTCTCACCGGGAACGAAGCCGCTACCGCTGATCGTCACCGTCTGCCCACCCGACTGCGGGCCCGCATTCGGGTTGATAGACGCCGCCGTCGGGGGTGCCGGGGGAGCCGGACGCTCGCATCTGGCCTCGGAGATGATCACGGTGCCGACCGGGATCGACACCGGCTCCCCGAGGAGCGTGCCCGTCAGGGTGAGGGCGGCTCGAACAGCGACCGCTGTGGCGCCCGATGCGGTGGTGTCCTCGATGCGGGTCAGCGAGGCGTTCAGCGCCGCGCCGACGAGTCCGGGCACCGTCACCCCAGCGCTCGCGTCCACGCTGGGGCCGTTCGCTACCAGGGTCACCGCCGAGCCGAACAGCTCCAGGCCAGCCAACGTCGTGTCAGCGGTCTGCGGGCCGGTGAGAGGGCATGTGACGCTCGCGGTCGCCTCGGCGGCGGTCACCACGTCAACGCCGAGCACCCTGAGGTTGAGGTTGTTCACGCTGGACGAGGCGGATGACTCGCCCGGAGCGCGGGTCGCGGTCACATCCTCGACTGTGCCGCTCGCGCTCACCCCCACCGCACCCGGCAGCGAGATCGCCACCAAGGTCGACGTGTCGGTACCACCTCCCGGCGGCGCGGTCGCCGAACCGATGACCGCGTCGGCGTTGACCACCGCCACGCCGTCAACCTCCGCCGACAGATCAACGACCACACCCCTCGCGCTGGCACTTCCCGGCTGCGCCATCGCCGGCGCCCCCACACCCACGCTGGCAACCGCACCAACCGCTGTCGCCAGCGATGCCATCGCAAATCTCCGCAGGACAGAACCCACCGCATCCCCCGTTCAACTCATCCGACCGGGCACAACCGGGTTGGCGTGCCCGTCACCGACTGAACGAGAATGCGGACACAGCGTTACGCATCGGATACTGTCCGCTACGGAGCGGCCTCCCACGCGTTGGAGAAACGTCCGGTCGACCAACTCTTCGATCGGCCGAACAACCCGCCCGCCAGGAGCGCAGGGGCGATCCCCCCATCGGGTGAGCCCAGCGCAGAGACCTGCTGCCAAGGTTCGCCGCCGTTACCGTCGGCTCGTTGGAGCGGTGGGCATCGTCGCTCTCGCCGCCTACCGCTCCCACCATGTCGGGCACCGCGCGCTGATCCCGCCTCCACCGAACAGCACCGCCCATGCCTTCGGGTGCGCCAGGTACAGAGACCGCGCGACGTTGCCGTACGCGGCGGCCGTTCAAACGGCGTTCCCCAGGAAGATGCCAGCGCCGCCACAGGCGGGCTTGCCCTCGTCGGTGATGATCTCGGTCATGTCACCGCACCAGGCGACGTTCGGTGCCGGTGCGGTGAACTCTCGCTTGATCAGGTCCGCAGCGGCTGGCCGCTTACCCGGCCGGGTCAGCCCGCGCCTGCGTCGCTTGGCCCGAGCGACCAGCCCCAGCTCTGCCATCAGCGCGGCGACCGTGTTGTCGAAGACCTGCCAGCCCTGCTCCCGCAGCTCGTCACCGACACGCGGACTGCCGTAGGTGCCGCCGGAGTCGTCGAACACCTTCCGCACCGCGTCGGCCAGCCGGACCCGACGGTCCTGCCGCGGCGTGGGTGGCCGGTCACGCCACTGGTAGAACCAGGGCTCGGACACACCGAGCGCTCGGCAGGCCACCGCGTGCGGCACATCGTGCTCGGTCCTCTGGGAAGCGATGAAGGCGGCCACGCTCACCGGCCCGTCGCTTGCTTGACCCACAGAACCACGGATCGCTTGAGGACATCACGCTCCATCGCCAGCTCAGCGTTCTCCCGCCGCAACCGCGCCGGCTCGGCCCGCTCGTCCTCGGACAGCCCACCAGCGACCGCGGCTTCCCCTCGGGCCTGGCGGTCCTTCTTCACCCAATTCGCCAGCGTGCCGTCATTGATCCCCAGGTCACGAACGACCTGCGCGATCGACTTGCCGGTCTCCGCACGATCCGCACCGCACCGGCACGGAACTCCGGATCAAACTGGCGTCTCGTCTCAGCCTTGACATCCTCCCCGCCCTAAAGGACGGGGGTTCCCTTGGTCGCCCTCGGGTTTTCCTGTTTCGCCGACGACTGCCTCGTGCGAGA